>CAYXEE010000048.1:0-10852 GCA_964463935.1 uncultured Chitinophagaceae bacterium
GTTCATTAACGAGCGGTCTTCTTTATTCGCAACTGAACCTTTGTAAAATTCAGGATGGGCATCAAATTGATCATAGATCAGTTTTGCTTTCTTTTCATTTTTTTCTTGAACGGCTGCAATACCGCCCTGCTGAATAATCCATTGTAAAGTTTTTCCAAGAACAAAAACTGCAAAGGATGGTGGTGTGTTGTACAGCGAAGCCGCATCAACGTGTGTTTTATATTTTAGCATTGTCGGAATTTTTTCTTTTGCTTTTTCTAACCATGCGCGTTTGATAACAACCATCGTTACGCCAGCCGGTCCAAGATTTTTTTGCGCGCCTGCATAAATCAAAGAATATTTATTCCACTCGCGTTGAATTCCGAACATATCGGAACTCATATCTGCTACTAACGGAACTTTTACTTCAGGAATTGATTTCCATTGTGTTCCGAAGATTGTGTTGTTCGTTGTAATGTGAACATAATCTGCATCAGCAGAAAAATTAAAACTCTTCGGCAGATAATTAAAATTTTTATCTTTGGATGATGCTACTTCAACAACTTCACCGAAAAGTTTTGCTTCCTTTGCCGCTTTCGTTGCCCACTCGCCGGTATTGATATAATCAGCTTTTGCGTGTAAGAAATTCATCGGGACCATTGCGAACTGTGTGCTTGCGCCGCCGCCGACAAAAATTACGGAATAATCTTGTGCGGAAAGTCCCATTAACGCAAGAGCGTCTTTTTCAGCTTGTTGGATCACCGTTTCAAATGCTTTATCGCGGTGGCTGATTTCTAAAATAGAAACGCCGAGATTAGCAAAATCTATTACTGCATCTTTTGTTTGTTCAAGTACAGAAACCGGTAAAATTGCCGGACCTGCAAAAAAATTATGAGCGCGTGCTGTCATTGTATATTCTCCTTATTCAATAAATGAAATATATTCAAATCGTCTGTGCGCATTAAACTTACGATTTTTTTACTTCAGATTCTTCATTGAAAAAGGGAAAATTTGCGTTATGTAACTGAAGTTACGCAAAACAAAAAAAACGTCATGCCCGTTCCTAAGGAATCCCTTTGGGAAATGCCCGCCTGAACGACGAAGTCGGGCAGGCTTTAGTCGGGCATCCGTACATTGAAATCAGTTCAAATTCATAGATTCCCGCCTTCGCGGGAATGACGGGATTCAGGTTTTGAGTCCTTAAACATCATTTTGCGTAACTTCAGTTAGTAAATATTGTAGAAAACGCGCATTGAACGAGAAGCAAATTTTTTCTATGTTACGGTAACGTAAAAATGTTTTATGAATATTAATCTGGAGTTTATATGAAAATTCTCATTACCGATGGAATTTCGCCTGAAGGCGCAAAAATATTAACCGATGCCGGCTATTCTGTCGACCAAAAAAAATTAAATCCACAGGAATTAGTTGCACAAATTGCAGAGTACGATTGTATTATTGTGCGTTCAGCAACTAAAGTAACAAAAGAAGTTATTGAAGCGGGAAAAAATCTAAAAGTAATTGCACGCGGCGGAGTTGGAGTTGATAATATAGATGTTGTAACTGCAAAAGAAAAAAATATTCCGGTGTTGAATACGCCCGGCGCATCCGCAGTTTCTGTTGCCGAATTGGCAATTGCACATATGTTTGCTTTAAGCAGATTTCTTCACGTAAGTAAAATGGAAATGGCGCAAGGGAAGTGGCCTAAAAAAGAATATTCACTCGGCGTCGAATTGACCGGAAAAAAATTAGGACTAATCGGATTTGGAAATATCGGCAAAGAAGTTGCACGCCGCGCTATCGGTCTTGGAATGCAAGTAATGGCGTACGATCCGCCGTTTCAGCCGATGGATTTTGTTGTGAACATTACAACAAAAGAAAAATTATTAGCACAAGCGGATATTATTTCGCTTCACATTCCGCTGGACAAACAGGGCGCGGCAATTGGAAAAAAAGAATTTGATATGATGAAAAAAGGAGTAATGCTGATAAATTGCGCGCGCGGCGGCGTTGTTGATGAAGCAGATTTATTGGAAGCATTAAACAACGAAAAAGTTTCCGCAGCTGCGTTAGATGTTTTTGTTAACGAACCGCCGACCGAAGCGCAAAAAGCGTTAATCGAACACCCGCGCGTCAGCGTTTCTCCGCACATCGGAGGCGCAACAATTGAAGGACAAGAGCGCGTTGGTATTGAAATTGCACAGCGTGTTGTTAAGGCATTGAATCCAGAACTTATTAAATAGGAAAATATTTGTATGGCAACAGTTCGCCCTTTTAAAGCGTTTCGTCCCAAAGCAGAATTTGCCGCAGAAGTTGCTGCAAAACCGTATGATGTTCTCAATTCCGATGAAGCCCGCGAAGAAGTGAAAGGACATCCGCTTTCGTTTCTTCATGTCGGGAAGCCGGAAATTGATCTTGATCCGAACATTGATATTCATGATGCAAGCGTGTATGCCAAGGGGAAAGAAAATCTTCAAAAACTAATTTCTGAAAAAGTGTTGGTTGAAGATTCCGAGCCGTATTTGTATGTGTATGCGCAAACAATGAACGGAAATATACAGTACGGAATTGTCGG
The DNA here is from genome assembly GCA_964463935.1 of uncultured Chitinophagaceae bacterium. Taxonomy (GTDB): domain Bacteria; phylum Bacteroidota; class Ignavibacteria; order UBA10030; family UBA8401; genus JACFMZ01. Next base: position 2,555 of record CAYXEE010000048.1, read on the forward strand.
CTGTGCGTCTGTTGAAGAATATTGGAACGACACAATAAAAAAACATGAGTTGACACGTAAAGATAAAGAAGAAGACCGATGCAATCATGTTCGCGTTACAAATTCTCATTCCGGTCCAATTTTTCTTACCTATCCTGATAATGATGAGATAAACGCAATTGTAAAAAATGTTATATCGGAAAAACCGGAAAATGACTTTGTTGCGTTGGATGGTATTCGTCATCAATCGTGGATAGTAAAAGAAAAAAACAGAATTCAAAAATTGCAATCATTGTTTGCTTCAATTCCTAACCTTTACGTTGCCGATGGACATCATCGCTCTGCCGCTGCGGCAATTGTCGGCAGAGAACGGGCGAAAGCAAATCCGAATCATCGCGGCGATGAAGAGTATAATTTCTTCCTTGCAGTTTGTTTTCCGGCAAGTCAATTGCGCATTATGGATTACAATCGTTTGGTAAAAGATTTAAACGGAATGACGCGCGATGAATTTTTTGCTCAATGCGCTTCAAAGTTTTCCATTACAAAATCAGAATCGCAAGTCCGCCCGTCAAAAAAAGGCGAATTCGGTTTGTATATCGACAGATATTGGTACACAATGAACGCAAGCGAGCCGCTCATCAATCAAAAAGATCCGGTTGAGAAATTGGATGTTGCAATTCTTCAGCATCATTTGCTTGCGCCGATTTTAGGAATTAACGATCCGCGCGTTGATAAACGAATTGATTTTGTCGGCGGTATTCGCGGTCTTAGCGAACTTGAAAAGCGCGTCAATTCCAGTGAAATGAAATTGGCGATCAGCATGTTTCCGACTTCAATCCATGAATTGATTGCAATTGCAGATGCGGGGAAAATTATGCCGCCTAAATCTACATGGTTCGAGCCGAAACTTCGCGATGGTTTGTTTATTCATTTTTTAGATTAGGCGCGGTGTAAATCCGATAATTTTTGTCGGATATACATTAAAATTCTTGAATTCAAAAAAAAATTTACTCCAAATTCAAAAATGAAAAAATGTTTTTTGGAATTTGATAATTTTCAATGTATTTAGTTTTATTTTTTAATTTCTTCATGGCACGATTGTTGAACGCTGTAGCAGTTTAATTGAAGAATAAAACAAAAGATTTGAGTTTATTTTTAGTTTTCTTTACATTTTCAACAGTCACCAATAACACAAAAAAGCAGGAGAAAAAGAATATGGCTACAGTGATAACGGAAGAGTGCATTAACTGCGGAGCTTGTGAACCGGAATGTCCGAACACAGCAATTTATGCAGGCGGCGCACAATATGAATTTAAAGGACAAACATCCGATGCATTATCAAACGATTTTTATTATATCGTTCCTGAAAAATGCACCGAATGCGTCGGACATTTCGATCAAGAACAATGTGCGGCAGTATGTCCGGTTGATTGCTGCATTCCCGACCCGAATCATGCAGAAGCAGAAGAAGTATTATTTGCCCGCGCAAAAGAATTACATCCCGAACGCGCATTTGCTGAACTCAGTTCTACAAATTCACGCTTCAGAAAATAATTCAAGATTTATTTGAAAATAAAAGTCGGTTCTTGTGAGCCGACTTTTTTTGTTTTAAACAACAACACAGACCGCGGATTGCATTGAAAAAAACAGATATTCACTGATTAAAATTTCTCTATGCCTTCGCATCTTTGCGGTAAAAAAATGTAACTCTTGGATTTTGCAAAAGCGATTACGAAATTGTGTTAAAATAAATAGATAAGTGTTTCACGCAAAGATACAAAAGGAAAAAATGCAAATCGGAAACTACACATTAACCTCAATTAACACCGGAACATTTGCTCTCGATGGCGGCGCAATGTTTGGCGTTGTGCCGTGGGTGTTCTGGTCAAAAACAAATCCGCCGGATGAGCGTCAGAGAATAACGCTTGCCGCTCGATGTTTGCTCATTCGCGGCGAAGGAAGAACAATTCTTGTTGATACAGGAAACGGAAATAAGTGGAATTCCAAACTAAAAGATATTTACCGCTTGGATAATTCCGTTCACACGCTCGAAGATTCCCTTGCTACTGCAGGAGTAAAACCGGAAGATGTTACGGATGTTATCTTAACGCATTTGCATTTCGATCATTGCGGCGGAAGTACGCAAATTGTAAAAAACAAACTTGTTCCGACATTTCCTAACGCCGCGCACTATGTACAAAAAGCGCATTGGGAACTTTCACAAAATCCGACAGACCGCGACCGCGCGAGTTTTATGCGCGATGATTTTCAAATTTTACGCGAACAGGGAATGTTGAAATTTGTTGAAGGCGAGCAGGAAATATTTCCCGGAATTTCTGTTCTTGTTTGCAACGGGCATACAATGGCGCAGCAGCTTCCTAAAATTAGCGATGGAAAAAATACGCTGCTGTTTTTATGCGATTTAGTTCCGACAACTTCGCACATTCCATTTCCATATATTATGGGATATGATTTGCGCCCGCTGACAACATTGGAAGAAAAAAAACGAATTCTTCCGCAAGCCGAAGCGGAAGGATGGACATTATTTTTTGAACACGATTCTGAAACTGTTGCTGTGAAATTGCAAAAAACGGAAAAAGGTTATTCCATAAAAGAAAAAATTACATTCTAAACGCCGAGGCACAGAAACACAGAGAAATATTCTTTGCGTCATTGCAACTTCGCGGTGGAAAAAATATGACAGAAATATTTGCTTGTAATATTGAGGAAGTAAAAGAAGGTCGAGGTAAAAAAGTTATTATTGAAAATGAAGAAATTGCACTCTTCAAAATTGGAGAAGAAATCTTTGCAGTATCCAATATTTGCCCTCATCAAAAATTTGCAAAGTTACACGAAGGAATATTTGAAAACGGAATTATCACTTGCCCGATGCATGGCTGGTCGTACGATGTACGAACGGGAAATTCTGCAAGCGCCGGAGGGACGTTGAAAAAATTTAATGTTGCGATTCGGAATAAGAAAATTTTTATTCTAATGGATAATAAATAAATGAGTTCTGAATCTTTTTACGATCGCTTACCGATTATTGAAAACTTTACGGATATCGCGAACCCGAATGTGTATGTAGCTCTGCCGGATGATTGGTTTGTTGCCGTTTCTGATATAAAAAATTCTACAGCGCTTATTCAACAGGGAAGATACAAAGATGTAAATCTTGTCGGCGCTTCCACAATTATTTCTATTCTCAATCTAAAAAAATCACTGTCGCTTCCATTTATTTTTGGCGGCGATGGAGCGGCAATTTGTGTTCCGCCGAATGTACTTCAAGAATCTCAGCAGGCATTGCTTGCAACAAAAGAACTTGCGCGAGATGCTTTTGGAATTGAATTACGAATTGGGATTCTTCCGGTTAAATTTATTCGCGAGCAGGGATACGAAGTTGCCGTTACGCGCTGTCGTCTTTCGGAAACTTGTTTACAAGCGGCATTTTTCGGCGGCGGATTGCAGTTTGCCGAAGAATGTTTGAAAGATGAAGAACTATCAAAAAAGTTTGGAATTGATGAATCGCTTGTAAAATCAGCGGGAGATTTTTCCGGTCTTGAATGCCGATGGAACAATGTTCCGAGCGTTCACGGTGAAATTGTTACGCTCATTGTTCAGGCATTAGGAAATTCTGAAGAGAATCGAAATGGAATTTACCGCGATTTGCTTATCGCTATTGAAAAAATTTATGGCAGCGATACAAAAAGCAATCCCGTGAGCGAAAAAATGCTTTCAATGTCTTTCAGTGAAAAACAATTGTACGGCGAATCTCGAATCATTTCATTTCGTAAAGGAGTTTGGTTTAGAGTTTGGTATTGGATAAAAATCCGATATTTTGTTTTAGTCGGAAAGTATGTGATGGCTAAAAAAATAATCACATCGCAAACAGATTGGGGCGGATATAAAAAACGCTTGACGGCAAATACGGATTTCAAAAAATTTGACGATAAATTCCGGCAGATATTTTCTGGAACATTATTACAGAGAGAAATGTTGGAAAAATATTTGCAGGACAAATTCCAAACAGGTAAGCTCGTATATGGAATTCATGCTGCTGAAAGCGCGCTTGTTACGTGCATGATTTACGATTACAGCGAAAATCATATTCACTTTGTTGATGCAAGCGACGGCGGTTATGCAATTGCGGCGTTGAAGATGAAAGAACAGTTGAAGAGTTTAAAATAAAAAAGACCTAACAGGTTTTCAAAACCTGCTAGGTCTAAAAAATATTTTACATCTTTGCAATTACTGCATCGCCGAATTCAGAGCATTTTACTTCTTTAGCTCCTTGCATTAAACGCGCAAAATCGTAGGTAACGGTTTTATCGCCGATTGCGCCGTTCAAACCTTTTAAAATTAAATCAGCAGCGTCTGTCCAGCCCATATAGCGGAACATCATTTCGCCGCTGAGAACAACGGAGCCGGGATTTACTTTGTCAAGGTTTGCATACTTTGGAGCAGTTCCGTGCGTTGCTTCAAAAATTGCGTGACCGGTGATGTAGTTGATATTTCCGCCGGGAGCAATTCCAATTCCGCCAACTTGCGCGGCAAGCGCATCGGAAAGATAATCGCCGTTCAGATTTAATGTTGCAATAACATCAAAATCTTCCGGACGTGTGAGAACTTGCTGTAATGTAATATCTGCAATTGCATCTTTTATCACAATTCCCGCGCCCGGTTTTCCTTCGGGAATTTTGCACCACGGACCGCCGTCAATTTCTACTGCGCCGAAATATTCTTTTGCAGTTTGGTAGCCCCAATCGCGGAACGCTCCTTCGGTAAATTTCATAATGTTGCCTTTGTGAACGAGCGTTACGCTTTTTCTTTTATTTTGAATTGCGTAACTAATTGCGCTGTGCACAAGGCGGACAGTTCCCGAATAACTAACCGGTTTAATTCCAACGCCGACATTTACATCAGTTGGAAAATTCTGCGCGCCGACAAGATTCCAAAATTCTTCCGCTTTCGGTTTCGTACCGAAACGAATTTTTCCGAATTCTTTTGGATATTCTTTTGCAAGAAAATCCAAAATTTTTTGCGCTTCTGCAGAGCCGCCTTTGTATTCAATTCCCGCGTAAATATCTTCCGTGTTCTCGCGGAAAATTACCATATCAACTTTTTCAGGATGTTTTACAGGAGAAGGAACTCCCGTGAAATATTGCACCGGACGTAAACAAACATAAAGATCAAGAAGCTGGCGAAGCGCTACATTTAACGAACGAATTCCGCCGCCGACGGGAGTTGTTAACGGTCCTTTAATTCCGACAAGATATTCTTTGAACGCTTCAACAGTTTCATCGGGAAGCCAGTTGTTTACCGTATCAAATGCTTTTTGACCGGCGAGAACTTCTTTCCATTCAATTTTTTTCTTTCCGCCGTATGCTTTTGCTACCGCCGCATCCATAACGCGGACTGAAGCGCGCCAAATATCCGGTCCCGTTCCGTCTCCTTCGATAAACGGAATAATTGGATTGTCCGGTACATTTAATTTTCCGTTGTTAATGGAAATTTTTTCTGCCATAATGTTTTTTCCTTTATAGTGTTGTATCAATATTCCTCACTGAGCTATATTACAGCGGGAGAATGTATTAAATATGTTTTCTAATTTTATCGGCAACTTCTTTTAATTGACCATCGGCATATTTTTTTAAATTCAAATGAAACGAAACGCCGTCGTTTGCATAGCGGGGCGTAATATGAATATGAAAATGAAATACCGACTGTCCGGCAATTTCTCCGTTGTTTGCAAAAAAATTAAATCCTTCAAGATTGAAGGTCTTTACCAGCGCTTTTGCAACGCGCTGTGCAACGGAAATTATTTCTGCTAATTCATTTTCGGGAACGTCGAGAAAATTTGCGTATTCTTTTTTCGGAATAATAAGCGCGTGACCGTAATGAATCGGCATTATATCTAAAATAGAAATAACATTTTCTGTTTCGTAAATAATTTCTGCCGGAATTTCACGGTTAATTATTTTTGTAAAAATTGTTGCCATACTATTCTCAATAAAGTTAATAAACAGTTTGTATTTCTTTATTTTTCTACACTATAAAGAAATTAGAAAAAGAAGTGGAGAATTTAAAGGGAAAAATCGGTATATTCTAAACGCAGAAACGTAAATGTTCAACACAATAATTTATGAGGTAAACATGAGAAAATCAGTTCTTATTGGCTTGTATGCAATCGGACTCCTTTCCTTAGCGTTAATGGGATTTCAATGCGCATCGAAAGAAATGACAAGCGCAAAACTTTACATTCAACGCAAAGAATATGAAAATGCTTCAAAACAATTAGAAGCGGAAGTTGCAAAAAATTCCAAAAATGAAGAAGCATGGTACATGCTTGGTCAAGTTCGCGTAGAATTAAAAGACTTAAAAGGAATGAAAGATGCCTTTGTTGAAGCTAAAAAAGCCGGAATAAAATTTAAAAAACAAATTGATGACCAAACAATTGCTGTTTGGGGACGATTGTTTAACGACGGCGTAGATATTGTAAATAAAGCGCAAACGCCGGAAGATTTTGATAAAGCGATCGAAAAATTTAAATTAGCTTCGTATATAAATCCAGACAGCGTACAAAATGCGCAGAATATTGGTTTTGCATATTATAGAAAACAAGATTACGATAATGCAATTCCGTATTTAATGGAATCTTTTAAAAAAGCTCCTTCGGTTGTAACAGTAAAACTTATTACAAGCATTTATATGGTGCGGGCGCAGGAATACAAAGGAAAGTTTCAAGATGATAACAGCAAAACGCTTGAAGCAATAAAAAATTTGCAAGGCGTGCGCGAGAATATGAAAGCCGGCGATGTTCGTTTCTATATTGGTCAGCCGGCAACCGTAAATAAAGTCGGCGCGGAGGCAAAACAAACAAAACAACCAAAAGGAAAAAAACCGGCGCAAGTTTCAACAAAAGAAGAATGGATTTTTCCGCAGTATAATTTAACTTTGACTGTTGAAAATGATTATGTGAAGGGAGTGAAATATAATCCGGCGTATGTTCCTCAAATTGATTCTTCAAACTTTAGACTTGCAGTAAAAGAATACGGCAAAGCGATTGAATTATTGAAAAAAGCAATTTCCTTGTATCCTGAAGATGCAGAAATTTCCGATAACTTAATGAATTCTTACATTGGTGCAGATAGAAATGCTGAAGCGCGCGAATTGCTTAATGAACGAGTTGTAAAATATCCTAATAGCAAATACGACCATTACAATCTTGGAGTATTTTTATTAAAGGATAATAAATTTGAAGAAGCAGTTGCGCAATTTAACGATGTGCTGCGCATTGATCCAGAATTCAGCCAAGCTGTGTACAACCTAGCGGCAACGTATGTAAACTGGGGAGTTGATATTCAGGAAAAATTGAAAAAAGAAGGAAAAGACGAAGATAAATCGTATCAAGAAAAATATAAATTGGCGATTCCTTATTTAGAAAAAGTTACAATAGAGAAGCCGAACGATACACAAATTCTTGAATTGCTCGGTCAGGTGTATGCAAATTTAGGACAGGCAGATAAAGCAAAAGAAGCATACGACAAAGCAGACGCAATTCGTCAAAGCAAAAATTAATATTTTTATTCAGCGCAAACCTCGCGGAAAAATTTTCTGCGAGGTTTTTTTATTACAAAGGAAAGAAAGCATGAGCAATCAACAGCCGCCGCCGCAAGGGCAGCAAATAAATATTGAATTGGGCGAAAAAGAAGCAGAAGGCGTTTATTCCAATCTTGCAATAATCACACATTCGCCGGCAGAATTTGTAATTGATTATACGCGAATTTTACCGGGCGTTCCCAAAGCAAAGGTTCATTCGCGGATTATTATGACTCCGCAGCATGCAAAATTATTCTTAAATGCTTTAAATGATAATATTGCTAAGTACGAAGAAAAGTTCGGAGAAATTAGAATTTATGGAGATGAAATGCCGAATAATTTTGGCTTTCCTGTACCTCCAAAAGAGCAAAAAATTCACTAAAATTCAGCGGAACAACTCCCCATGTTCCGCTGTAATAATTTTCTGTAAATGAGACATTTATCATTGCCTTTTTAGTCTGCCCGTAGTATCTTTTTGCAGATTGTCATTCATCCTATCTTAACATATTTTATTCAGAGGAGTTTTCTTATGAACACTCGGGGGAAAGTGCACGCAATGCGCTTGCAAATTGCATTGCTATTTGTTGTGCTTCTTACAGTTCCGTTTTCATATCATTGTAATCTCAAAGTTCCTGCAGAACCAGTGTTGCCGGAATGGGAAACCGAATTAAATATTCCGCTGCTGGAAAAAACATTTTATTTCGGCGATTTAATTGAAAA
>CAYXEE010000049.1:0-4828 GCA_964463935.1 uncultured Chitinophagaceae bacterium
CGCGTTTTATTCATCAGCAAAGCGCGCGCGCCGAGAAACCGTTTATTACGGTCAACTGCGGCGCAATTCCGAAAGATTTGGCGGAAAGCGAATTTTTTGGTTATGAAAAAGGGGCGTTTACCGGCGCATCAGAGCGGATGAAACAGGGGAAATTTGAACTCGCATCCGGCGGCACAATTTTGCTCGATGAAATCGGCGAACTTTCATCCGATATGCAGGTAAAATTACTGCGCGTGCTGGAAGAACGGAAATATTTCCGGCTTGGCGGAACGCGCGAAATAATTATTGATGTGCGCGTTATTGCGGCTACAAACCGAAACCTTGCAAAAGAAGTTGAAGCGGGAAGATTCCGCGAAGATTTGTTTTATCGTTTGAATGTCGCTTCCATTAAAATTCCTTCGCTGCGAGAACGGAAAGAAGATATTCCGAATCTTGCACAATCGTTTGTTGCGGAATTTGCAAAACGTTTTACTAAAGATGAACCGAAACTTTCCGGCGAAGCGCAGGAATTTCTTAGACAGCTTCCGTGGAAGGGAAATGTCCGCGAATTAAAAAATGCGTTGGAGCGCGTTGTGCTTCTGCATAATGTTCCTTTATTGCAGTTGGAACATTTTAAATTTTTAAAAGCGGCGCAGTTAAACGGCAAAAAAGGAGTTTCTGATTTTGTGCTGGAAATTCCCGCCGACGGCGTAAAAATGAAAGATGTTGTGCGCGAATTGATTTTACGAACATTGGATATTACACAAGGCAATCAAGTTCAGGCGGCTAAAGTACTCGGGATTACGCGCTCTAAACTGCGCTACCGAATGGACCAGCTTGGAATTCGTCCCGAACAACGCAGCTTTCTTGTTGCACACGAATAAGGCGAAATGGCGGACTTCGCTCAATGTAACACAGTCGGAGTTTTGACACAGTCTCCATGCCTTCGGGACTATGATTCTGTAAATGGAAGAAAACGAAAACAGAATAACTTAAGTTACGCAAAACAAGAAAAACGTCATGCCCGTTCCTAAGGAATCCCTTTGGGAAATGCTTTAGTCGGGCATCCGTACATTGAAATCAGTTCAAATTCATAGATTCCCGCCTTCGCGGGAATGACGGGATTCAGGTTTTGAGTCCTTAAACATCATCTTGCGTAACTTCGGAGAATAATTAAAATTTTTATATGAAAGACGTTCAGATTAAAAAATATTTTTTTATGGTTTTTGCGGCGTGGACTTTTGTTCTTGCGGCAATTCCATTTCTCGAATCTTCTGCATTGGTTGAATCATCAGCCCCTCTGTTACAGCGCTTAAAAACAGTTGGAGAAGATGTTTTTCGCGCGCCAAGCTACAAAATTCTGATCCATTCTGCAATTTGGCTGCTTGGCTCATTAGGAATTATTGCTGCATTTTATGTTCTCAGCCGCGCGATGAAAGATAACGAAACAATTTCGCGCCGCAAATTAAGCGCAGATTTGCAGTTGAAATATGTGTGGGAACATTCGCAGGACGGTATGCGTACTGTTGATGGGGAAGGAATTATCCTTAATGTTAACCAAGCATACTGCGCTATTGCAGAATTATCAAAAAAGGAACTTATCGGCAAACACTTTTCTGTCGTCTATTTTGCCGCTTCAAAACATAAGCAGAACAATGAACACCGCCATAGAATGACTTCAAAAATAAGCGGCCGGCACGAAGAAGAATTAGAATTATGGAACGGCGAAAAAAAATGGATGGAAGTTTCGCATTCGTATTATTTTGACGAATATGCAAACGCCGATAAACTTCTTTCGTTTTTCAGAAATATTACAGAACGAAAAACTGCCGAGCGAGAATTAACTCTGCTTGCACACACAGTAAAGTCCGTTCAAGATATTGTTACCATTACGGATATTAACGACAGAATAATTTTCGTCAATAAATTTTTTGAAAACGAATACGGCTTTACCGCCGATGAAGTTATCGGCAAGCCGGTATCGTTTTTGCGAGAAGGAATTTATCAAAACGTAAATATACATACGATTGCAGAAGAGACAATAAAAGGATCGTGGCATGGCGAACTTCTGAATACAAAAAAAGATGGAAAGGAATTTATTTTAGAACTATGGGCTTCGAGCGTAAAAGATAACAACGGACAAATAATAGCAATGGTTAGTGTCGGCAGAAATATAACAGAACGCAAAATTTCTGAAACAAAGCTGAAAAAATCCGAAGAAAAATTTTCTCGCATTTTTAATTCCAGCCCGGATGCAATAACAATTTCTGCTATTGATTCCGGCGAATATATTGAAGTAAATCAAGGGTTTGAAAAAATTTCAGGCTACGCAAAAAATGAAGTACTAGGCAAAACGACAATTGAACTTGAAATATGGAAACGCGCAGAAGACCGCGCCAAATTAGTTCAAACAATTACACAGCAAGGCGCATTACAAAACCATGAATTTGAGTTCAGAAAAAAGAACGGAGAAAGTATTACCGCTCTTGTTTCTGCGGAAATTGTTGAAATTGAAAACAAAATCTGCCTGCTTTCAATTGTGCGCGATATTTCTGAACGCAAAGCAATGGAACTTGAGCAGCAGCGCTTAATAGACGAGCTAAAAGAAGCAATTGCTAATGTAAAAACTTTAAGCGGATTGATACCGATTTGTTCGAACTGCAAAAAAATACGAGACGACAACGGCTATTGGGATCAAATAGAGCATTACATTACGGCGCATTCTGATGCAATGCTCAGCCATGGTGTATGTCCTGATTGTATAAAACATTTATACCCTGAACACGCAGAAAAAATTCTTTCAAGAAAATAATTATTGCACAACAAGAAATTAGATTATTCAACGAGGTTTTTATGAGCGAGACTACACAACAAAGCAATTCACCGCACATTTGGAAAATTTTATTTCCTCGCTGCATGGAATTTTATGGGAAGCCGATGCGCGGACATTTCAATTTACCTACGTCAGTCCGTATGCGGAGCAGCTTCTTGGATATTCGATAGACGAATGGAAAGAAAAAGATTTTTGGAAAAACCACATTTACGAAGAAGACCGCGACTATGCAGTTAATTTTTGTAAAACCGCAACTCAAAACCTGCAGTCCCACGAATTTGAATACCGATTTGTTGCCGCCGATAAAAAAATTGTTTGGCTGAAAGATACGGTAACCGTTGAAGTGAAAGACGGAAAACCGCATACGCTTCGCGGAATAATGACCGATATTACCGAGAATAAGCAGTTATTAAAAGAATATGATAAAAATTCCAAAAAATTTACCGCGCTGCTGCAAACATCGGTTGATGGATTATTAATACATACGCTTGACGGAAAATTTCTGGAAGCGAACGATGCATTCTGCGCAATATCCGGCTACACGCGCGAAGAATTACTGACGATGGAAGTTACAGATATAAGTTGCGGGTATAGCAAAGAAGCAGTTGATGCTCATACAGCAATGGTTGTAGAAAAAGGGACCGATCGGTTTGAAACGCAACATAAATATAAAAATGGAAAAATTGTAAACGTAGAAATTAGCACGACCTATGTGCCGGAAGAAAATTATATTATTGTATTTATTCATAATATAGAAGAACGGAAAAAATCTGAGCAAATTCTTAGAAACGATGCGCTTCGTTCACAAATTTTATTAGAGCTTAATTTAATGGCGCCTGATATTTCCGATAAAGAATTATACGATTTAGCTCTTAACCACGCCGTTACATTAACGCAAAGTGAAATAGGATTTTTCCATCAAGTAAGCGAAAACCAAGAAGAAATTATTTTAACAACATGGAATAAACAGGCATTAGAAAACTGCGCCGCTGTATTTGATAATCACTATCCACTCGGTAAAGCGGGAAATTGGGCAGATTGCGTACGCGAAAGAAAACCAATAATTTTTAATGATTACAAAAATTCGCCGCACCAAAAAGGACTGCCCGATGGGCATACCGAAGTACGCCGATTTATGAGCATACCGATAATTGCGGGAAATACAGTGAAGCTTATTTTCGGCGTAGGAAACAAGGAAAGCGATTATACCGAAGACGATGCGCGCCAGATGGAATTAGCCGCCGTAGAACTTCATAAAATTATGGAAAAACGTTCTATGGAGCGCTCATTACATGAAAGCGAAGAACAATTCCGCACAATGGTAAATGCTTCGCCGGATATTATTGTGAAAATGGATATCAATGGGACTATTACATTTATTGCTGAAAAAAATGTCAAACTCTTTGGCGCAAAAAGCAGCAGCGAGATTATTGGAAAAAATTTCAACGAGTTGTTTGTTTTCGAACGCGCAAAAAAATCTCAATTTTTTATTCAAAGCGTTTTACACAGTATAGCCGCCGGACCTGTTGAATTTATACACAAACATTCCAACGGACAAACGCTGTATTTTGAAATAAATGCTCAAGTTCTTCGCGATTCTACCGGCAAACAAACAGGCATATTAGCTGTTTGCCGTAACGCTACGGAACGAATATTGATTGAGCAGGCATTAAAAGAAAGCGAACAGAGCTACATTAAACTTTTCAATTCGTTTACCGAGTTAATTTATATTCAAAATGCAGACGGAACATTTATCAATGTTAATGAAAGCGCGGCAAAAAAATACGGCTATACCAAAGAAGAATTTATCGGTAAAACGCCGGCGTTTCTTTCCGCTCCGGGGAAAAATGATGTAGAAAAAATTGCTTCGCTTGTACAGCATACATTTACTACCGGCGAACCGCATCAGTTTGAATTTTGGGGAGAAAAAAAGAACGGAGAAATTTTTCCTAAACAAGTTTCCGTGGCGAAAGGAAAATATTTCGGCAACGATGTGGTTATAGCCGCAGCGCGCGA
>CAYXEE010000049.1:4838-6659 GCA_964463935.1 uncultured Chitinophagaceae bacterium
ATTACGGAATTAAAAAAACAAGAACAAGATTTGCGAGAAAGCGAAGAACGGTACCGTATTCTCTTTAACAGTTTACCGATTGGAGTTGCAGTACATCAAAACGGAAAATTTGTATTTGTGAACGAAGCCGGCTGTAAACTTATTGCGGCAAAAACGCCGGAAGATTTAATCGGGAAAGATATAATGAGCATTGTTCATCCCGATTCTGTTCAAGATGTTGTATCGCGATTGAAAAAGATGAAAACCGGAGAAACTGCTCCTTTGTTCGAGGAAAAATTTATCCGTGCAGATGGAAAAATAATTGATGTTGCCGTTACTGCTTCGCCGACAACATTTAACGGAATGCCGGCAAGTCAGGCAATAATGCTGGATATTTCGGAAGAGAAAAAACTCCGCGAAGAAGTAAAAGAAAAAGAGCGGCAATTCCATGCGTTGTTCGAGGATTCCCCGGTAGCGCTGTGGGAAGACGATTTATCCGGCGTTATGAACGCGCTGATTGAATTAACGGAAAAGGGAATAAAAGATTTCAAACAATATTTTGCGCAAAATTTTGAAGAACTACTGCGCATAACTTCCATCCAGCGCAATGCGCAAATAAATAAAGCGAGTCTTGCATTATTTGAAGCGGAAAGCCGCGAAGAATTACAAAAAAATATTTTTCAATGTTACACGCCGGAATCTATTGCTGCAATAACGGAAATAATTGCCGCGCTTCTTGAAGGAAAAACCGGTTTTTCTATGCAAACAAAGCTGAAAACATTAAAAGGGAAAACCAAAAACATTGATGCAACATTTGCAATTCAAAAGCAAACAAACAGCGGTCGGCTAAGCGTTATAATTTCGCTTGTAGATATTACGGAACAAAAAGCATCGGAAGAGAAAATCCGCCGATCGGAAGAATTATTCCGCACCGTCTGGGAAGACTCAGCCGAAGGAATGCGATTAACCGACGCCGAAGGGAGAATAACAAAAGTAAACAGCGCATTTTGCAACATTATCGGCAAAAGCCGGGAATATCTGGAAGGCAAACAGTTTACCTGCATTTATGACGACAGCTATGCCGCAGAGTATTTAAAAGAGTACAATAAAAATTACAATAATCCTGATTACAAAGCTGCACAAATAGAAGAAAAAATTGTATTGCGGAATAATGAAGAAAAATGGATGAATATTTCTCATTCTACAATACATCCCGAAGGAGAGCAGCGGCAGATGCTGAGTATCTTCCGCGATGTTACTGAATTAAAATTTGCGGAAGAAGAAATAAAAAAATCGGAGACGCTGTTTAGAGAAGTGTGGGAACAATCTGCGGATGCAATGCGCTTAACGGATGAAGAAGGAATTGTAACAAAAGTGAATACCGCATATTGCAAACTCATCGGCAAAACAAAAGAAGAATTAGAAGGAAAGCCGCTTGCCGCCGCGTATGCAGCAGGTAAAGCCGACGAAATACAAACGAAACAAAAAATAAATTTTACGAATAATTCTTCCATCGAAAGCTATGAAAAAAAAGTAACGCTTTGGAATAATTCAACAATCTGGGTAAGCGTTTCCAATTCTTTAATGCAGATTTATGGAGAAAAGCCGAACTTGCTGGCAATCTTCCGCAACATTACAGAACGAAAAACCGCCGCCGAAGAATTACGAGCAAGCAAAGAAAATCTTGCAACTATTCTACAAACTATGCCGTCCGGCGTACTGATGATAAACGCCGAAGGAAAAATTGAGTTTGCCAATTCTGCCGCAGAGGAAATTTTAGAAATTTCCCAAAGTGAACTTACTCAAATGTATTACTTTGACAAACAATGGGAAAAGAAGGAT
>CAYXEE010000049.1:6711-10726 GCA_964463935.1 uncultured Chitinophagaceae bacterium
ACAACAGCCGTTCCCGTAAAAAATTATATGTGTTGGATTATTTTTCATAACGGTAAACGAAAATATATTTCTGTAAGCGCCGCGCCTGTTTTTAACTCCGCCAAGAATGTAATTGGCGCCGTTGCAACATTTGAAGATGTTACCGAAAAGAAAATCAGCGATGAACGGTTTGCCCAGGAAGCATATAAAAATGAAATGCTCTTGCAAACAGCAAGCGACGGTATTTGCATTACCGATAGAAAAGGGAAAATAATTCTTGCTAACGAATCGTTTGCAAAAATTACCGGCTATGCAGCCGATGAATTGGCGCAAAAATATCTTTCAGATTTAGGAGTGAAAGCGCCAATTGAACGATTTGAAAAAGGGATGGAATCGTTGAGCGGCGGCGGAAATATTATTCAATCGAAGTATAAACGGAAAAACGGAGAAACAGTGGAGGTTGAAATAAATCCGAAATATGTAGAAATCGGAAACGAATCGTTTGTCTATGCTTCGGTGCGCGACGTAACTCAACGAAAGCAGCAAGAAACCGAACGCGAAGCGGTCGGTTTGCTTTCCGGTTTATTCTTATTGCAAAAATCGAACAGCGATTTATTTCAAATAGCCGCAAAAATTTTGGCGGAAAAATTTGAATTTCCGATAGCAGGAATCCTTTTGTATAATTCTGCGGCAAAACTAATTCGATATGTCGGCATATATGGAATACATGATGAATCTATGCCGAAGAACAAGCCGCTGGAAAAATCCATTGCCGAAGAAAGTATTATTACGGGAAAACCATTTGTAGAATATAATATTTCTTGTAATAAGAAATTGCAGAAAACCTATTGGGCAGGCAAAGGAGTTGAAACTGTTATCGTAGTGCCGATTAAAAATGATAAAGAAATTATTGGAGCGGTAATTCTTGCCGACACAAAAGAGCATAAGCAGCATCCGGCAATTAGCGCGCTAAAAGTAGCGGCAAACCAAATTGCGCTTGGGTTTACGCAGCGCGCAATGGTTGAACAGCTGCAGGAAAGCGAACAAAAATTTAGAAAATTATTTACCGAATCAACTAACGGTATTGCCGTACACGAAATAATTACCGATGAACAGAACAAACCGATAGATTACCGTTTTCTTTCTGTTAACCCTGCGTATGAAACTATGACGGGAATAAAGAGAGATGCGGTTATAGGTAAAACAGTAAAAGAAATAATGCCCGGCGGTGAAACGTTTTTAATTGAAACGTACGGCAGAACCGCAGTAACCGGCATTCCAATTTCATTCGAGCGGTACAGCGAAGAAGCGCAGAAATATTATTCCATCAGCGTTTTTCAAAACGAGGAAAGGCAATTTACCGTTTTACTGCAAGATATTACCGAACAAAAAATAAGCGAGCAGGAAAAAGAAATTGCTTCGCAGCAGCGCGATGCCGTTTTAGCGCAGATGAGATTGATTCTTGAAAATATGCCGATAGGTTGTTTTTTAACTACGTCTGATATTAAAGTTACATATTGGAATAAAGAAGCGGAGAAAATTTACGGATATACAGCGGAAGAAATAATACATAAAAATCCGTTAGATTTTATTATTAAGAATGAGGATAAAGAATTATTTGTACGGCATTATAATTTGGCGGCAGAAAAAAACATTGTTCTGAATAAACAAAGTTATGGCATAACAAAAGCAGGAGAAACGATATTCTGTAATTGGCATGCCGTAGCGCTGCGCGATAGCAGCGGAAACATTATCGGTTATTTAGGAATGGCGCACGATATTACCAAAATGCAGGAATCGGAACAGAGCATTCGCAAACTTTCGCGCGCCGTTGAACAAAGCTCGGCTTCCGTTATTATTACGGATAACAACGGAAGCATTGAATACGTAAATTCAGCATTTGAAAAAATAACAGGATATACGCTTGATGAAGTGTTAGGTGAAAATCCCAGAATATTACAATCGGGATTAACGCCCGCCGATGTATATGAAGATTTATGGCGTACGGTTACTGCCGGCGCAACATGGAACGGAATTCTTTGCAATAAAAAAAAGAGCGGAGACATTTTCTGGGAAAACGTAACAATATTTCCCGTGTTAGACGATAGCGGCGCGCGCACCAACTATATTGCAATAAAAGAAGATATTTCCGACCGGAAAAAAATTGAAAAAGAATTAGCCGGCGCAGAAGAACGGTACAGAAAATTCTTTAATGAAGATATTACGGGCGATTTTATTGCACAGCCGGACGGCACAATTACTCTCTGCAATAATTCGTTTGCTAAAATGTTCGGTTTTGTAAGTGTGCAAGATGCAATGCAAAAAAATCTTTTTGAGCTATTTGCAGATAAAAATTTCGGAATTTTAATTCCCGATATTCTGCGGAAGAAGAAAAAAATAGAATATCAAGAAGCCGAGGGAATTAGCGCAGACGGCAAGCAAGTATTTTTTATCTATACAATAAGTGCGGATTTTAATTCTTTTGGAGAATTAACGGAACTAAAAGGATATATGCTTGATAATACCGAACGGCGAATGGCAGAACATCAGCTTCGCCAGACGCAAAAAATGGATTCTATAGGAAAACTTGCCGGCGGAATTGCGCACGACTTTAATAATATTGTTAACAATGTGCTTGGTTTTACAGCGCAGATTAAAAAATATTCTCACGATCAGGCAAAAGTGCTTCGGTATGCCGCAACAATAGAAAAATCTGCGGCGCGCGGCGCGGATTTGGCGGTAAATCTTCTTTCTATTTACAAACATAAAAAACGAGAAGATGCTCCTATTGCAGTTGCCGATGTTGTGCAGGAAATTTCAACCGTTTGCGTTGAAACATTTCCCAAACACATAAGCGTTAACGCCGTTCTGGATCCAAATGTAGGATGTGTCAAAGGAGATCGTTCTTCAATTTATCAAATTCTCTTAAATCTTACCGTTAATGCCCGAGACGCAATGCAGGATGAAACAAAAAAAGGAACCTTAACAATTCGGGCAGAACGCAGGCGAATGGGAGAAGAAGTTCATCCGCAGTTAGTTCTTTCAGATGTGGAATACTGTACCGTATTAACAATTTCCGATACAGGAATGGGAATGTCTAATGAAGTGCAAGAACACATCTTTGAACCGTTTTTTACTACAAAAGAAAAAGGGAAGGGAACCGGATTAGGTCTTTCTGTTGTCTATAGTATTGTAAAGGAACATAAAGGTACAATTTGGGTTACAAGCGAATCCGGCGTTGGTTCAACATTTACAGTCTATTTACCGGAAACAGAACCTGATAAAGTAAAAGGTAAAAAAATGGAAATAAAGAAACAGGGAAATAATCAAATTATTCTTCTTGTTGATGATG
This sequence comes from uncultured Chitinophagaceae bacterium, assembly GCA_964463935.1. Classification (GTDB taxonomy): domain Bacteria; phylum Bacteroidota; class Ignavibacteria; order UBA10030; family UBA8401; genus JACFMZ01. Next base: position 10,043 of record CAYXEE010000049.1, read on the forward strand.
AAGAAGATATGCAAAACTTAGGAAGAGAAATTCTTGAAGAGGCGGGATACAAAGTACTTATTGCCGAAAATGGTTTTAAAGCCGTAGATATTTACAAAGAGCGTGGGAGTGAAATTGCCTGCGTAGTTTTAGATTTTGTAATGCCGAGAATGGACGGCGCGCAAACATATCTTGAATTGCGGAAACTGAACAAAAAAATTAAAGCTGTTTTTTGTACCGGCTTTACGCCAAGCGATGTTATGACGTATCTGTTAGAATCGGAACACCTTACGGCAATTAAAAAACCGTTCGACTTAGAAGAATTTGTTGCCCGCGTTGAAGAAGTGTTGTACAGCGAGCGATAGAATTTTAGAAAATTTTTATTCATCTCAAAAAATAGTTAGCGCTACAAATAAAAATATCTGTCCACAATCGAGAAGTCATATTGATTGTAATGTAATCAATATGACTTTTTTTTGTTTATCAGGCGATGAAAAAGGAAAAACCCGCCGCGAATTTTGCGAAAACAATTTTAGGACATTCTGTTTTTTGACTCATAAATCAAGATTTGTATCTTCAATTCGTGTGATTCGCGGCTACCAAAAAAGTTTTTCAACACTCTGTTAAAGCGCCGTAGGCGCAAAATGTTTGTAAGTTATTGTGAGAACTCCGCGAGTAATAAAACAGGTCGTTCCTACGGAACTT
>CAYXEE010000050.1:0-10487 GCA_964463935.1 uncultured Chitinophagaceae bacterium
CGTTTTTCAAACAGCGATGCAATAATTACAACGCCGAGTTCTTTTGCCAGCGCGGAAAATTCGTTTGTTGTTGGACCGGGAATTGATTCTGCAAGCGCAAACGGTTCATACGCTTCTTTATCGCAAAAATAGAGCGAGCGAAAAAGTTCTTGCAGGCAAACGATATTTGCTCCTTTTTTTGCCGCCTCGCGGATTCCATTTTTTGCTTTTTCCATATTCTCAGCAATATTTGCAGAACAGGAATTTTGCACTAATCCGATTTTAACAATACGTGATTTCATTGTGTTTGTTTTGTTACCTTTTTCTTTACGTTATATTTATTTTTCTGCTCAAAAAGTTGTAATTGTAGTTTTTCCGGCAGCAGAATTGGGTAATTTGAAATAAATAATTCTTTTCCAATTTGACTCGATGCCGGCGTAATATTTCTCATTCCGTACGTAAGATTCCAATTCTGAACATTTGCAAATGAAAATAAATCTCGAATATAAGCGGAATCATCGTATGTTATCAGCCATTGATGTTTGCAATTTTTCATTGATTCTGCAAACCGCGCATGATCAAAACCTTTGTGCAAATTTCCATTTTTACCGTATAGCGCTGATTTTACAGAAGAAAAATACGGCGGATCTAAAAAAATAAAAACATTTTTACCATGTTGTTTAACGACTTCCCCGTAATCTAAATTTGTAATTGTTGTTCCTTGCAAAACGCCGCCGATTGCTTTCAGCCGTTGAACGCTTGATGGAGTAAATCGGAGTTTGTACGCTTGTTCGGAATATCCGCCCGATTCTGTTGTACCTGAAAAAGTAATTCTGTTAAATGTAAAAAAAGCCGCCGCTCGTTCAATCGGTGAGAAAGTTTTTATGTTTTCAATTAAATATTTGTGCAATTGTTTACCCGCAGAAAAAGATTTTCTCCATTTTTCAACTTGCGATGCTACGCTGCCGAGGTTATCTCTGCTTTCAATCCAGAAATTAAATAATTCAAAATAGAGATCGTTAATCCAATATGTTTTATCGGGAAAAATTTGTTTTAAATAGAAAAACACAGAAGCTCCGCCCGCAAACGGCTCCCTGTATTCATCAAACGGCGGAATTATTGTTGAAATTAAATCTACGGCTTTACTTTTTCCCCCGGGATATCGTAAAGGACTTTTTATCATCTTGATTTTTCTATTTTAACTATAAAGTTATTGTAATTTGCCTCTGTAAATAAATTTAGTACTAAACGCATTTGTTGTTCGCTAAAATGATGATGCTGGAAAAAAGTTTGTAATTTTTTCTCTCCAATGCTTGAATCAATCGCGTTTGTAATATTTGGCGACGTAAGTTTTAGAATAGGATGTAATATTGTTTTTCTTCCGTTGGCTTGAATCTCAGTAAGATTACAGAACAAAATCATTTTCAAAATTCCATCCTTAATGTCGCTGATGCTTGGGATAATTGCAGACTTTGTATGTTTTGATTCTATGAGAGAAAGAGATTGTTGTGTAATAATTGTTTCATCGGAAGTTAAAAAATATTTTCCTCCCAAATAATTTGAAATAGTTATCTGTGATTTTGAATTGGAGCGCAGATTTTCTTTCGGCTGTAAAGTTTTCCTTTCTCTCTGCTGAGCTTCAGCCGCTTTTTTTCGCGATTCGTCAATGAAGGAATCAACAGCATACTGAATTTTATTTATAAGATTTTTTATTCCTTTTTCGGAATGAAAATGAATTTTGTGCTGCTTTGAAATTCTGTTGTAAGAATTCATCGCTTTGTCAAATAATGCGGAAAGATTTTCCCCCATTTCCTTTAAATTCCAGTGCAAAGCAGAACTGTGATAATTTGAAATTTCTTTTATTTTGGAAATTATGTATGCGTTGTCAAATTCTTGATTAGTAATTTTATTTTTTCGAGTTCGATGTTTTTGCGCATTACAATAATATGCCGGAATAACATAAACATCCAATAAACTCATCAAAGAAACAGTATCCCATTGAATAAAATCCCTGTCGCCGCCGATTCCTTCATCTTTAACAACGGGAATAACAGTAATTTTTTTAGAAAATGTCAGCGTATCGTACACGCGCTCGTAAGGATAAGAACGCGTGCGCTTGGGAGATACCCATTTAGAAATTGCAAACGAATTATTCTTTTCTGTTACAACACAAGAAGACGGAGCGGAATTTATATTAAACTCGCTTAATGTTATTGTTTCCAGTGTTTTTTGAAGAAACGTTTTGTATTTGATTCCTGTTATTTTTGCTTCAACAATCATTACTGTAACTGAAGTTACGCAAAATAAAAAAATGCTTCGACTCGGCACAAAAAATTAAGGTCATCCTGAGCAAATCCTTTGTTTTTTGAAGGATGCGCCGAAGGATGACCTTACAAACTTAAGCGTGCCTCGCTCAGCATGACCATCTGCGTAACTTCAGTAAATAAGAAAGCCCTCTGCGATTGAGGGCGTATCATAAGAATTTCTCATCTTATGGAATAAAAAGAATCGGCTCTTAACAAATATACTATTGCCGAAATCCGAATACAAATGTATAGTCAAACAATTGCAAATATTACGCGTAAAAGACGCAGAGAAAATTTTTTACCTCTGCGCCTTTGCGGTTAACAACTTTTAAACTTTTCCAAAACAAATTGTTGCATTGGTTCCTCCGAATCCGAATCCGTTGGACAGCGCGTAGCGTATTTCTTTTTTTCTTGCTTCATTCGGAACATAATCCAAATCGCACTGCGGATCGGGATTTTCTAAATTTATAGTCGGAGGAATAATTCCTTCTTTCAGCGCAAGAATTGTCAGTATCGCTTCTATTGCTCCGGTTGCGCCAAGCAAATGTCCGTGTATAGATTTTGTTGCGCTGACCATAATATTTTTTGCGTGGCTGTTAAAGCAGCTTTTTATCGCAACTGTTTCTGCAATATCGCCGAGTCCCGTTGAAGTTCCGTGCGCGTTTATGTAATCAATATCTTCCGGTTTCAGTCCGGCATTTTGAACGGCAAGTTTCATTGCGCGCATTGCGCCGTTGCCGTCATCCGGCGGAGCGGTAAAGTGAAACGCATCGGCAGTCATTCCCGCGCTTAACACGCGCGCGTACATTTTAGCGCCGCGTTGTTTTGCAAATTCTTCCGATTCCAAAATAAGAACGCCCGCGCCTTCGCTTAAAACAAATCCATCGCGGTCTTTATCAAACGGACGCGATGCTTTTTCCGGCGCATCGTTTCGTTTGCTCATCGCGCGCGCAGCGCAGAATCCTGCAAACGCAACTTCGGTAACGCTTGCTTCAGCACCGCCGACAATCATTACATCTGCATCGCCGCGTTGAATTGCATACAATCCATCCGCAACGGAATGATTGCTTGATGCGCACGCAGAAACTACTCCGTAATTCATTCCCTTCGCGCCCGTGCGGATTGCAAGCAAACCGGAAATCATATTGATAATTACGCTTGGAATAAAAAACGGAGTTACCGCGCGCGGTCCGTTTTTTTCTAAATTTAATGTGGTGCTGCTGATTCCATATAAGCCGCCGATTCCTGAACCGATAACAATACCGATTCGTTCTGCATTTTCAGGAGTTATTTGCAGATTTGCATCGGCAATTGCGTCAAATGCCGCGCCGATTCCATATTGGATGCTCAGATCCCAGCGGCTTACTTCTTTTGCATCAAAATATTTTTTTGCGTCAAAGTTTTTAACTTCGCCCGCTATTTGCGTAGGAAATTTTTCGCGCGGAAACCTATCCACCAAACCGATTCCAGATTTTCCCGCAATTGCGTTTTTCCACGATTCCTCTACGCTCAATCCGAGGGGAGATATGAGCCCCATTCCCGTTACAACAACGTTCTTCATGGTTCACCCTAATTGTTTTTAAATGGTAGAGGAAAATACGGAAAATTTTCTCTTTCAACAAGAATGCGGCGTTTTCTGCAATGAAGAAAAATTTTGATTGGATAAAAAACGGCGGGCTGCTTACGAGGAATTTAGTCCTTGATTTGCCAAGTCTTTAAGACTTGGCAAATCTAAAAATTATTACATCGAAACATCTGAAAAACTATTTTTATTTTGTTACTCCGTACCGATAAAAGAAATTTATACTTGAATTCAAGAAGAAAAACGAGATTCTTCGCCGCTATGCCCGCCTTCGCCAAAACGAAGCATCGGCTTCGCGCAGGCAGGCTCCTCAGAATGACATTGAGAGAGAGTTTTTCAGAGATTTCACATTTTCTTTTCTTTCATCATCTTTTTCTTTTTCATTCCATCATTTTTTATTTCGCTTTTTACCATTGTCATTTCCATTCCGCAGGAACATTTTCCCGGCATATCGCTTTTCGTATCGGGATGATGCGGACACGAGTACATTGCATTTTCTGATTTCAACGTTTTATCTTTCTTTTCCATCTTCATTTCTTTCTTCATAGTCGTTTCATCCTTTTTCATTCCATCTTGTGCGGAAAGAACTCCGAATGAAATTATTGAAAAAAGTATTGCAAAAAATAATTTACGCATAACTAACTCCTTTATAGATTGTTGTGAATAAAAAGACAAACATAGTTGTTGCTATCAAAAAAATTTTTACGGATGCGAATCATTCATTCTTGTATAATCAATACCTGTGGAATGACATCCAACGCATCCTGCGCCTTTGTTGCTTACCGGATATGTTGCCGCTCCGGTCGGACTTGTTTCTGCCCACACCCAGCCGTTCGCATCGGCATTTTTGTCCCCCTTTTTCTTAAAAAGAAAAACGTACGTTGTTAATGTTGAGCCGGTAAATAATTCTTTAACAATCAGCGATGAATCGGGAAAAACAGTTCCTGCTTTTACTTTTCCATTTGCGTCTAAAAATTTTGCCGCAATGGAATTATACCGCGTCCGTAATTTCGGATCGGGATGCGCGGAATTTCCCCCTTTGGCAAGCGTATCGGTAGAATTTTTATAGAATGTAAATCCCGCCGGATTTTTTCCGAGCATATACAAACCCGCTTCGGTTGTCGTTGTTGCGGTTGGCTGCGTTGTTGTCGGCGAATCTTCTTCTTTACATCCGGCTAAAAGAAAAACGGCGAGCAAACACTGAGCTACGAATTTCATTATTACCTCCAAATAAATTAAGATTGGTTGATTACATACGAATAGTAGGGGGGAAGGAAATTTCCTGACAGAAAATTTTCCGTTTTTTGAGAATTACATTATTCTCTTCTCATTCTTTATATAAATAGAAGAAATACAAACAGAAAACAGCCGTTTTTTTGCGTTTTAGTTGGTATAAAAATTGCATCACTGCGTTTGTTTAACATTAAACAATTTCGAGAGCAAAATGTACCATTCTATTGTGCTGGTAAAGCAAGTGCCGGATACCGCCAACATTACCGGGAATGTAATGCAGGAAGACGGAACGGTGAACCGCGCAAAACTCCCCGCTATTCTTAACCACGAAGACCGCATTGCGTTAGAAATAGCGTTACGATTAAAAGACCAATACGGCGGAACAATTTCTGTTGTTACAATGGGACCGCCGCGCGCTTCGGATATTTTACGCGAATGTTTGTATATGGGAGCCGACCACGCATATCTTATCAGCGATAGAAAATTTGCCGGCGCCGATACGCTTGCAACGTCGTACGTATTAAGCGAAGCAATTAAAAAAATTGGAAACTACGATATTATTTTTGCGGGGCGGCAGGCGATTGACGGCGACACCGCGCAAGTTGGACCGCAAACTGCAGAGAAATTACAAATTCCGCAGATAACATATCTGGAAGAAATTCTTTCTATAAAAGAAAAAACGATTACCGCCAAGAAAAAAATTGAAGGGGGTTATGAAATTGTACAATCAACTCTTCCGGCGCTCGTTACAGTTTTAAAAGACGCCGCAGAACCGAGACCGTTCAAAGCAAAACGCGTTATGGCATTCAAAGGCGCGCGCACGCTTATGGAATTGGAAAAATTAGTCGAAGGAAATTCGCTTCTCTATATAGATACATTGAAACATGAATACGAAGAACGTTCGCTTTTTATTAACACATTTACAATGGATGATTTGAAGCTTGATGCCGAACGCTGCGGAGTGCATGGTTCTCCGACAAAAGTTTTTAAAGTAGAATCCGTTGTGTTAAACGGCGGCGATCGCGCAATAGTTGAACCGACAAAAGAAGGAATCGGTAAATTGATTGAAAAATTGATGGAAGATCACATTCTTGGATAATTTTATGAGTACGACAACAACAACAGAACAAACAAAACCGGCGGCGAATGAAGTGTGGGTGTTCATTGAACAGCGCGGAGGAAAAGCCGCCGATGTTAGCTTTGAACTTTTGAGCAAAGGATACAAGCTGGCAAAGACGATGAACGGAGTTTTAAAATCGGTCGTTATCGGACAGAACGTAAAAAAACTTGCAGAAGAAACATTCCGTTACGGCGCCGATGAAGCGCTGCTTGTTGATGACGCCGCGTTAAATAATTTCCGCACGCTGCCGTACAGCAGAATTCTTACATCGCTTGTGCAGGAACGGATGCCGCGCATTGTTCTCTTCGGCGCAACAATTATCGGAAGAGATCTTGCGCCGCGAGTCGCTTCGGCAACACGAAGCGGATTAACGGCGGACTGCACCGATCTCCAAATTTCCGATATAACATATCTGCGAAAAAATTATCAGCAATTACTTTTGCAAATTCGTCCCGCATTCGGCGGAAATATTATTGCGACAATTATTACGCCCGATAATCCCGTGCAGATGGCGACGGTACGCGAAGGCGTAATGGAAATGCATCCGCTGGAGAAACCGAAAAAAGGAACAATTACTTCTGTCTCTTACATTCCCGACAGCATTGACGATGTTGTAAAAATTATTGAACAGCACAGAGAAGAAAGTAAAGTGAATTTAAAAGCCGCGCCGATTATTATCGCCGGTGGTTACGGAATGCAGACAAAAGAAAATTTCAAATTGATTCACGAACTTGCTCACGCGCTCGGCGCTGAAGTTGCGGGAAGCCGCGCCGCTGTTGATGCGGGATTTATTCCGCCTGAACGGCAAGTGGGACAAACCGGCGTAACCGTTCGACCGAAATTATATATTGCAGTCGGAATTTCCGGCGCCATTCAACATCGCGCAGGAATGCAGGAATCAAATAAAATTATCGCAATTAACAACGATCCCGATGCGCCGATATTCGGCGTCTGTCATTACGGCATTGTCGGCGATGCGATGGATGTTCTGCCGAAATTCATTGAAGTGTATAAGAACAAATTAAAATAAGTTTCGTCATGCCCGTTCCAAAGGAATCCCTTTGGGAAATGTTTTTTATCGGGCATCTATTATATACCTGCCCGCCATATTATTTTTATAGTTGGCAGGCGGGGATTCCCGCTTACAGCATACCTGCTCGCCGCACAAACAACGCGCTCTGGCAGGCGAGCAGGAATGACAACAAGTTGAAAGCAATTACTCATTAATGAGCAAAAATTATGGCAAATTATTTTCTCAACAACAGCGATCTTCAATTTCACTTTAAAAAATTAGATATAAAAGATATTGTTGAAATTGCAGAAGAAGGATACACACAATCCAAAGAATTCCGCGATGCGCCGGTGAATTACGAAGACGCAATGGAAAATTACCGCAAAATTCTAGAAATGGTCGGCGACCTTGCGGCAAACAACATTGCTCCGCGCGCGGCCGATGTTGACCACGAAGGCGCATCGTTTCACGACGGAAAAGTTTCGTACGCAAAGGGAACGCAAAAAAGTCTGCACGAACTTGCGCAAGCCGATCTGATGGGAATGATTCTTCCGAGAAAATACGGCGGATTGAATTTTCCTTTTTCAGTCTATATGATGGCGGTAGAAATGGTTTCGCGCGCCGATGCTTCGCTGATGAATTTATTCGGCTTGCAGGATATTGCAGACACCGTACGCAAATTCGGAAATGAAGATCAACGAATGGAATTTCTTCCGAAATTCTGTACCGGCGAATATACCGGCGCAATGGCGTTAACAGAACCGGATGCCGGCTCGGATTTACAAGCGGTAAAATTACAGGCGTATCAAAACGCAGAAGGAAAATGGTTCTTGCGCGGAGTAAAGCGTTTCATCACCAATGGAAACAGTCAGGCATTGCTTGTACTCGCGCGTTCCGAACAAGGAACAAAAGATGGACGCGGATTAAGTTTATTTGTTTGCCACAGCGGAACAACAGTGAAAGTGCGAAGAATTGAAAACAAGCTCGGCATTCACGGCTCGCCCACGTGCGAACTTCAATTCAACGATACGCCCGCGCAATTAGTCGGCGATAGAAAATTCGGTTTAATAAAATATGTATTCGATCTTATGTACCGCGCGCGTATGGGCGTTTCGTCGCAAGCGCTCGGAATTTCTCAAGCGGCGTACGAAGAAGCGGTTGAATACGCAAAAAGCAGAGAGCAGTTCGGAAAACATATTTACACGCTTCCGGCGGTTTCCAATATGCTGATTGAAATGCGCGTAACATTGGAAACAAACCGCTCGCTGTTTTATCACGCAGCGCTGTGCGTTGACCGAAAAGAAAAGCTTGAAGAAAAAATTGACGCGATGAAAAAAGAAGGAAAATCTATTTCCGAAGAAACTGCCGCTTTAAAAGCGTTGACAAAAATTGCAAACCTTCTTACGCCGATGTCGAAATATGTTTTATCGGAATCTGCGAATAAAATTACCTACGACGCGCTGCAAATTCACGGCGGAACGGGATATATGAAAGAATTCCGCGTTGAACGTCTTGCCCGCGACGCACGTATTACAAACATTTACGAAGGAACTTCGCAATTACAAATTGTAGCAGCAATCGGTCACGTTATCAACGATGTGCTTCGCGACCAATTTGAAAAGTATGAAGCAAAAGAATATCGCGGCGGACTTGAAACGCTAGCTAACGCTTTAAAAGAAATCCGCGCGTTGTTCCTTAGCTGTTTAAAATATGTCGTAGAAAAGAAAGATTCGGCGTTTCAAGATGTTTCGGCAAAAGACCTAGTTGATCTGTACAGCTACCAAGTAATCGGGTATCTTGTTTTAGAAGAAGCGCTGATCAATTCACGAAAAGCATTTATTGCAAATCGGTACATTTTATCTTCATTAGCAAAAGCGCGAAACAATGTTGAAACGATTAAAAACGGCGCATTTGCAGATATTTTGCACGCCGATAAAATTCTTTGCTGAAAAATTTTACTACCGACCCGACGGGTTTTTAAAACCTCTCAGGTCTAACGAAATCTAAAAACAATAGGAGCGCGCGTTATGTATTACTACCGCATTTATGACGATAAAGAAGAATTGAATTTCTTTAAAAGTTCGCTGAACGATAAAAAAATTAAAGAGTATATAACGGAATTTGAAAAAGAGCGGAAGCAGTACTTTAATCTCGATTTCTTGGAATTTTTAAAACAGCGCGATGTTGATGCGGAAATTATTGAGGTGCACAACATTTCGTATTAGATTTTATGCTAACCGATTGCTTCAAGCATTCGGTTAGCAGTTTTTTTTGCTCTCAATCTTTTTGATTGAGAGCGCATTTGTTTTAAAACAAAATCGTAAAAATTATTATTATGCCGGCAAAAAATATTTTACGCAAAACCGACGACATAAAAATTATTGATATCACTCCTTCCAATATTGCCGACTATGGAGTCTGTGGATATAAAGATGTGGAAAAGCATCTTGAATTGAGAAGAAAGATAGAATGGTATAAAGAGTATTATCCCAAGGGATTAAGGATTAAAGGACTTATTTCACAATCCGGCGGATATCAAGGAATGATCGAATATATTCCGGGAAAATACGCGCACAGACCGGTAAATGCAGATGGATATATGTTCATCCATTGCGTTTTTGTCGGATTCAAAAAAGCGTTTAAAGGAAAAGGATATGCCGCCGCAATGCTTCAACAATGTATTGAAGAGGCAAAGGCGAATGCGATGAATGGCGTTGCCGTGGTAACAAGAAAAGGATCGTTTATGGCAAAGCGCGATATTTTTATCAAAAATGGATTTGATTCTTTGGACAAAGCAGATCCGGATTTTGAATTGCTGGTTCTTAAATTTAACAAAAAAACAAAAAATCCATCGTTCAAAAATATTACGGGAGAAAAATATTCTGAAGGAATAACTATTTTTCGATCGCCGCAATGTCCTTATTCTGTAAAAAATGTTGATGCCATATTGCACACTGCAAAAAAAATGAAACTAAAAGCGGCATTGGTAGAAATGAACGATGTTGCAGCGGTGCAAAATTCGCCTTGTGCTTTTGGAACATTTTGTATTGTCAACAACGGCAGAGTTATCAGCCATCATCCGATCAGCAATACAAGGTTTGAGAACATAATAAGATCATCACAGCATGACAAACGGTTCTAGTTCTTGGACTATTTTTGAAAATCTCTGCATTAAGAACGGTCTTTCGACCGTTCCTACATAACTCATGTTACGCAAAATAACAATTATGGTCATGCTGAGCCTGCCTGCACGAA
>CAYXEE010000051.1:0-2732 GCA_964463935.1 uncultured Chitinophagaceae bacterium
TTACAAACTTAAGAGTGCCTCGCTCAGCATGACCATAATTGTTATTTTGCGTAACTTCAGTAACTTAGTGAAGTTACGCATTGAGTGAATGATTAGCCGCGACCTTTAGGTCGTGGAAAAAAATATCACAACGTGAAAGGGCTTAGCCCTGAATTCTCAATGCTTTGTGGACTAAAGTCCAACTATTTTTGTTTCTGTACTGTACCACGACCTGAAGGTCGGAGCTATTCAGGAATACATCTGTGTAACTTCAGTAACTTAATGTCATAATACCATTCACAATTTGTAAACTATGAATCAATTATTCATACGGAAAATTTTCATTGTTCTGTACCTGTTTGTAGTAAGCGCAATATTTGCACAGCCGGATAATAAACTTCGGCAGTATTTTTCCGACGCGTTTTATGTTGAGCAGGGACTTCCCGAAAATAATATTGCCGCTATCGCTTCAACGCGCGACGGTTTTTTGTGGATTGCAAGTTCTGCAATAATGCGTTTTGACGGCAGAGAATTTCTTCCGCTTGCGCTTCCGCCGGAAATTTCAAAAAATATTAGTCCGGCTATGAGTTTATTTGTTTCCAAAGATTCGGCGTTGTGGATTGGAACGTACGGCTCCGGGTTATTAAAAGTACAAAATTCCAAAGTATTTCAATTTACCGAAAACGATGGACTTTCAAGCAACACAGTCCGCACATTTGTGCAAGATGCAGAAGGCGCATTATGGATTGGCACGAACAATGGAATTTCTAAATTTTTGGATGGAAAATTTGTTGAAAATTTTTCGTTCAAAAATAAAATTCCCAAAATTCCGGTATGGAATGTATTTATTGACCGCCGCAAAAGATTGTGGATTGCAACATACGGCGAAGGCGCATTTGTTGTAGATAAAGATTCCGTTCGTTCATTTTCTACAAAAAATGGACTGCTTAGCAATTTGGTAATGTCCATCAATGAATCTTCCGATGGAACAATTTGGATTGGAACGGACGGCGGCGGCGTTTCTTCTGTAAACAATGGAATTGTTTCAAGCTATTCCAAGAAACACGGCTTGCAAAATATGGTTATATGGACAATTTACCGCGATACAAAAGGAACAGTCTGGTTTGGAACATACGGCGGCGGATTACATATTTTTGAAAACGGAAAATTTATTTCTTTTGAAAACAGCGAATTACGAAAAGAATATATTACATCAATCGGCGAAGATTATGAAGGTAATATTTGGTACGGAACTTCCGGTAATGGTTTACATCGCTTAAAGAAAAGTTTTTTCTTTACAATTACCGAAGAAAATGGTTTGACCAATAATAATGTTCGTACAATTTTAATTGATTCGAAAGGAAATAAATGGTTTGGCACAGTCGGCGGAGGAGTTTGCAAAGTAAGCGGCGAAAAAATTATTTCATATACAACAAAACAAGGATTAACAAGCGATTTTATCTGGTCGCTGGTTGAAGACCATAAAGGAAATATCTGGATTGGTACCGGCGGCGGAGGAGTAGATAAATTTTCTAACGAACGATTTACAACATATACAACCGAAGACGGACTTTCGCACAACTTTGTTCTTTGCATAATGGAAGATTCCGACGGCGCTATGTGGTTTGGAACAAACGGCGGCGGATTAAATAAATTTAAAGACGGAAAATTTATTCACTACACCACAGCAAACGGAATGTCTTCGGATTTTATTTTTTCATTGTTCGAAGATCGGCAGGGTAGAATATGGGCCGGTACAAGCGGCGGCGGTATAAATATTATTGATAATGATAAAATTGTTATTGTAAAAAAATCCGATACGCTGCACACAAATTTTATTGAAAAAATATTTCACGATTCTCGAGGATACCATTGGATTATTGCAACAGGCGGTATTACCCGCATTAAGGATTATTCCTTTAAAGCAAGAGAAGTAGAAGGAGAAATTTTCTCTGCTCGAATGATAAAAGTTATGGAAGATTCTCTTCATTGTTTATGGCTGACTACAAATAAAGGATTATATTGCGCAAAACTCAGCGATGTAGATTTGCTGCTGGAAGGAAAAATAGATAATCTTCCCGTACGGTTGTTTGATAAAAGCGACGGTTTGCAAAGCAGCGATTATAATGCCGGTTCCCCCGCTGCAGCTGTTGATAACAATGGCGCATATTTGTTTGCTTCTACAAAAGGCGTTATCGGTGTTTTTCCGCGCGAAGTATCGTTCAGCGCTATTTTGCCCCCCGTAATAATAAATAATTTTATAGTCGATGTAATATTGTTCACAACAACGAACAATATGAACTTTCTACTATTAACGATAAATTTGAATTTCAATACACTGCTGTAAATTTTTCAGCGCCTGAAAAAATTCAATTTCGCTATACATTAGAAGGTTTTGACCAGCACTGGATAAATGCAGGAAATCGGCGCGCGGCATATTATACAAATCTTCCTTCCGGCGCATATACATTTCGTGTAATTGCCTGCAATAGCGAAGGGGTGTGGAATAATACCGGCGCGTCATTTTCGTTTATTGTTCTTCCCCAGTTTTATGAAACAATCCCATTTTTCTTTGCTGTTGCCGCTGTAGTAATCATTCTTACGTTCTTTTCATTAAAATACCGCGAACGCGCCCAGCGAGAACGCGAACGAATGTTGTTGAAGGAAGTAGAAGTGCGAACGGCGAATTTGCGAATAGAAAAAGAACGCACCGAAAAAGCGCTGGAAGAAACAGAAATTGCCAAAAATCAATT
>CAYXEE010000051.1:2742-10482 GCA_964463935.1 uncultured Chitinophagaceae bacterium
AATGAAAAGACATGGAGTAAAGCAGAGGTTTCTGCTTTAGTAACAATTGCAAGCTCTATCGGAAATGCTTTTTCGAAAGCGATAACGGAACAATTATTAAAAGAAAGCGAAGAACGATACAGAAATTTAGTTGAAAACATAAATGAAGCATTTTTTATTATTGATAGCCGCGGAATAATTACGTATGTAAGTCCCAATTTGCTGAACGAAAGCGGCTATGAAGAAAAAGAAATTCTTGGTAAATCGTACTTGCGCTTAGTTGCGCGCGAAGATAGAAAAAGAATCTTTGCGCTCTTTCAAGAAAGCATTGAAAAACATATTGATAATATTGTTTTTGAATTTAAGGGAGAGCGGAAAGACGGCGCATACGAGTGGATGGAACTTACCACAAGAATAATGCGCAACAATGAAGGCGAAGTAACGCATTATCACAATCTGGCAAGAAAAATTACCGATAAAAAAATAACGCAGGAAGCATTGCGCGAATCGGAAGAACGGCTGCGAAAATTTTTTGAAAATGACCTTACAGGAGATTTCAGCGCAACGCCGGATGGAAAATTTTTACAAGCGAATCAATCGTTTCTTAAAATATTTAAATTTCAGTCTGTTTTAGAACTGCAGCAAACGTACATTGAAACATTATACGCCGCAAAAACAGAATGGAAAAATATTGTTAAAGCAATAAATGAAAAACGAAAAATAGAATATTACGAAACTGAAATGCGGAACAATGAAGGCGGCGTTGTTTATACAGTGCAGAATATTCACGGAACGTTTGACGAAAAAAATAATCTCATAGAACTCACCGGCTATATTTTTGATAACACTGCGCTGAAAAAACTTGAACAACAGTTTATTGAAGCGCAAAAAATGGAAAGTATAGGAACGCTGGCGGGCGGTATAGCGCACGACTTCAACAATATTCTTGCAATTATTGTCGGTTACGCAAATGTTATTAAAAAAGAAAATGAAGACCCGCAGAAAGTACAACAGCGCTCCGATGCAATTCTAAAAGCCAGCGAGCGCGGCTCCGATCTTGTGCGCCAGCTTTTAACTTTTGCGCGCAAATCTGAAATTATTTTTCAACCTGTTGATATTAATAAAATTGCGGCGGAAGTAAATTCAATGCTTACCGAAACTCTGCCGAAAAATATTTCTATTCAATTACTGTTGGATTCTGAACTGCCTAATATATGGGGCTTTGGTTCGCATATTCATCAAGCGCTGCTTAATCTTTGCCTTAACGCGCGCGATGCAATGCCCGAAGGAGGCGTTATTGAAATTTCTACAGGCAAGGCATTGCACAATCAGATTCCCATTACAACTTCTGAAACCAAAGCGCCGATGTATGTGTATGTGCGGGTTGAAGATAATGGAACAGGAATGGATGATGATACAAAAACAAGAATTTATGATCCGTTCTTTACCACAAAAGAACGAGGACGCGGTACGGGATTAGGACTTGCCGTTGTGTATGGTATTGTTCAGTCTCACAAAGGAATTTTAGATTTAAAAACTGCAAAAGGAAGCGGTTCAGTCTTTACAATTTATTTTCCAATTCCCGATGAAATTTTGTACGGCAAATCTGAAACAGAAGTTTTTTCTGCAAAGGAATATTTTGGCAATGAAACAATTCTACTTGTAGAAGACGAAGCAATGCTTTCTACAATGTTAAAAGAAACGCTAACGGAACACGGATACAACGTTCTTTCCGCTGCGGACGGAGTGCAAGCTGTTGAGACTTTTACGGCGAATTCTGAAACAATTCAATTGGTGGTAACAGATTTAGATTTGCCGAAGAAAAACGGATGGACGGCGTTTTCGGAAATGAAAAAAATAAAAACAACCATTGCAGGAATTTTTATTACCGGATTTATTGAAGAAAAAATTGAAAATGAGATTTTCAATTCAGGTAATTTTCTCATTCACAAACCATATTTACCCGATTTTGTTCTGAAAAAAGTCCGAGAAAAAATACACGAGATGAAAAAATCAACATAGTATTGCATTTCTTTAAGCAGTGAGAATATGCGAGTTTTGTTGTTTTTAGAAAGATTATGAAGTATATTTGAACCTAATTTAAAAGTATGATAGCCGAAAACATTAAAAACATTAAAGAAAATGTAAAAAAAACGTGTTTTCGGGCAGGAAGAAATCCTGATTCAGTGAAGCTGATTGCGGTCAGTAAAACTTTTCAGGCAAATTTAATTCTTGAAGCAAAAAATGCCAACATTATTGATTTTGGTGAAAATTATGTTCAAGAATTGATTGAAAAACGAAAAATGCTCGAAACCGAACAAATTTCGTGGCATTTTATCGGTCACTTGCAATCAAACAAAGTAAAATATATTGCAGAATGGATTTCGATGATTCATTCTGTTGATAGCGTAGGGCTGGCGCAGGAAATTCAAAAACGCGCGGCAAAATTTGGAAGAACAATAGATGTGTTAATGGAAGTAAACACATCGGAAGAAGCGACAAAATTCGGCGTAAAACCCGAAAACGCTTTGGAAGAGTTGAAAAAAATTTCTGTTTTTCCGAATGTTAATGTAAAAGGACTTATGACGATTGGACCTTTTTCTGAAAATGAAAAAGAATCGCGTCAATCATTCAAAATCTTGCAAGAAATTTTTAAAGAGGCAAATACAAAAGCGATTACGCCGCAGCCGATGAACGAGCTTTCAATGGGAATGACGCACGATTATGAAATTGCAATTGAAGAAGGTTCAACAATTATCCGAATCGGCGCGGCAATTTTTGGAACAAGAAAGAAAACCAATTAATACTATGGAGGATGTATGAAACTGACTCCGCTTGAAATAAAAAAACAAGAATTCAAAAGAGTGCTTCGCGGTTACGATCCCGTAGAAGTAGATGCTTTTTTAGAACTTGTTTCAAACGAATTTTCGGATTTGCTGAAGCAATTTAAGGAGCAGCGCGAACAGGGAATAGAAATGGAAGTGCAGCTTCGCGATTTTAAGCAAAAAGAGCGCGACTTGCAGCAGATTCTTATGCATGCACAGGAAACAAGCGCGCGCTCAATAGAAAATTCGCGCAAAGAAGCAGAATTGATTATTCAAGAATCGGAATTAAAAGCCAGCCAGCTTGTTGACCACGCGCGAATGGAAGTGTTGCGGGCAAAAGAAGAAGTTACTACGCTAAAAGCAAAAAAAGACGCGCTTATCAGCCGATTGAAAATTCTGCTTCATTCAGAAATGGAACTAATTAAAGCCTTAGAAGCCGATGATGAACTTGACCAAAAAGATTCCGGTTTTGGAACCGGAAAAGAAAAATTTCAAATAGATGAAGTGTTGAAAAAATTATGAGCTCGCAATTATTACAAAACATAAACGAAACGTTGAATTTTCTACGTACAAAAACGGCGTTAACTCCTGAAATTGGAATTATTCTCGGCACGGGACTTGGCGGTCTTGTAAAAGAAATTCAAATTGAAACAATTGTAGATTATTCTGAAATCCCGTATTTCCCCGTTTCTACGGTGGAATCTCACAAAGGGAAATTTATTTTCGGCAAACTCGGCGGCAAAGATATTGTTGCAATGCAAGGACGGTTTCATTATTACGAAGGATATACGCTTCAGCAAGTTACATATCCTGTACGCGTAATGAAATTTCTCGGCGTAAAAACTCTTCTTATCTCCAACGCGGCGGGCGGAATGAATCCGCTTTTCACGAAAGGAGATATTATGTTGATTACGGATCACATTAATCTTCTCGGAGATAATCCGTTAATTGGAACAAATGAAGATTCGCTTGGTCCGCGGTTTCCCGATATGTCCGAACCATACACAAAAGAATTGATTGCATTGGCAGAATCGGCAGCTCTGGAAATGAAAATACGTTTGCAAAAGGGAGTTTTTGTTGCAATGACGGGACCGACTCTTGAAACGCGCGCCGAATACAGATTCTTGCGAACGATTGGCGCAGATGTTGTCGGAATGTCCACAGTTCCGGAAGTAATTGTGGCGGCGCATCAATCTATGCGCGTGCTTGGTTTTTCAATTATCACGGATGAGTGTTTCCCCGATTCGTTAAAAGAAGTTTCACTGCAAGAAGTAATTGCAATTGCAAATGCTGCAGAACCGAAATTAACTGCAATTATGAAGGAAGTCGTAACGCGATTGTAAATTATGTTTAAAGAACTCAACGATAAAATAAATTATTCTCACGTAGAAAAAGAGATTCTCAAATTTTGGGAAGAGCAAAATATTTTTGCCGAAAGCATATCTTCGCGCGAAGGTAAACCGCAGTACACATTTTTTGAAGGTCCGCCGACTGCTAACGGACGTCCGGGAATTCATCACGTTATGGCGCGCGCGCTGAAAGATGCAATCTGCCGTTACAAAACAATGAGCGGTTTTCAAGTGCATCGTAAAGCGGGCTGGGATACGCACGGACTTCCCGTTGAAATTGAAGTTGAAAAAGCAATCGGCATAAAACATAAAGACGAAATTTTAGATTACGGCGTAGAAAAATTTAACGCGGCGTGCAAAGAATCTGTTTGGAAATACAAAGCAGATTGGGAAAAAATGACGCGCGAAATGGGATATTGGGTAGATCTCGAAAATCCGTATGTAACATTCCAGAATGATTATATGGAATCAATCTGGTGGGCGTTACAACAGTATTTTGATAACGATATGATTTATCGCGGCTATAAAATTCAGCCGTACTGTCCGCGATGCGAAACGCCTCTTTCATCGCACGAAGTTGCGCTTGGATATAAAGAAGTAAAAGATCCGAGCGTGTATGTAAAAATGAAAGTGAAAGCCGCGATAAATACGCATTTCTTAGTGTGGACGACAACGCCGTGGACGCTTATCTCAAATGTTGCGCTGGCAGTTCATCCCGAAGTTGATTATGTGAAAGTAGAACTTCTCCACGGCGAAGGGGAAGAAACAAAACCGACCGGAGAATTTTTAATTCTCGCAAAAGCGCGGTTAGTTGTACTGAAAGAAAAATATTCAATTGTTGAAGAATTTAAGGGAGAAAAAATTCTCGGAAAAGAATATGAGCGGCTTTTTAGTTATCACGAAGTAAAAGAAAAAGGTTGGTATGTTGTTTCTGCGGATTTTGTTACGACGGAAGACGGTTCTGGAATTGTTCACATGGCGCCCGCCTACGGCGAAGATGATTATCAAACATGCCGAAAATTTAATTTACCGACAATTCATCCGGTCAATAAATCCGGCGAGTTTGAAGAGAGCGTAACGGACTTTAAAGGAAAATTTGTAAAAGATGCCGATGCTGATATTCTACATAATTTAAAAGCCAGAAATATTCTTTACAAAAAAGAACAGTACGCTCACAGCTATCCGCATTGCTGGCGTTGTTCGTCGCCGTTGTTGTATTACGCGCGCGATTCGTGGTACATTCGCACAACACAATACGCTCAGCGAATGATTGATCTCAACAAAGAAATAAATTGGATTCCGAAAGAGGTCGGCGAAGGCCGTTTTGGAAATTGGCTTGAAGAAAACAAAGATTGGGCGCTATCGCGCGATAGATATTGGGGAACGCCGCTTCCGATTTGGGTTTGCGAGAAATGTGGAAAGCAAAAATGTGTCGGCAGCGTTGAAGAATTAAAAAAAGGGAAAAATGTTCCTGAGCCGCTTGATCTTCATAAACCGGCTGTGGATAAAGTTACATTTGAATGCGAATGCGGCGGAACAATGAAACGCACGCCGGAACTTATTGATGTGTGGTTCGATTCCGGCGCAATGCCGTTTGCGCAATGGCACTATCCGTTCGAGAATAAAGAAATTTTTGAAAAATCATATCCTGCAGATTTTATTTCCGAAGGAATTGACCAAACGCGCGGCTGGTTCTATACGCTCCATTCCATCGGTTCTTTTTTGTTCGATAAACCCGCGTACAAAAATGTTTTGGTAAACGAACTGATTCTTGATAAGCAAGGACAGAAAATGTCCAAGTCAAAAAAGAATACCGTTGATCCGTTTATGCTGATTGAAAAATACGGAGCCGATGCAACGCGATGGTATCTTGTTTCAAATTCTCCGGTGTGGAGACCGACGCTGTTCGACGAAGAGGGAATTGCAGAAGTTCAAAGAAAATTTTTCAGCACAATTGTTAATACATATTCGTTTTTTGCGCTGTATGCAAATATTGATACGTTTGATTTCAGCGAGCCGGAAATTCCTCTTATCGAGCGTCCGGAAATTGACCGATGGATTATTTCTGCTCTCAATTCGCTTGTAAAAGAATACAAGCAATTTATGAATGAATATGATTTAACAAAAGCATCGCGCGCCGTTGCGGATTTTACGCTGGATAATCTTTCCAATTGGTATGTTCGCAGAAACCGCCGTCGCTTTTGGAAAAGCGAAAAAGGTAAAGACAAAACAGCGGCGTACCAAACATTGTATGAATGTTTAGAAACGTTAGCAAAATTATCTGCGCCGATTGCTCCCTTTTTTGCAGAAGAATTGTATCGAAATCTTAACAACGTAACGAAGCGCAATTCTGCCGCTTCCGTTCATTTAACAATGTTACCGGAAGTTAATGATTCGGCAATAGACGGAGAGCTTGAATACAGAATGGATAAAGCGATTCGCATTGTAGGAATTGTTCGCGCAATGCGAATGAAATCAAACTTAAAAGTTCGTCAGCCGCTGAAAAAAATTTTGTTGCCGGTTGCGGATGAGTATGCGCGGCATGAAATTCATTTAATGCAGGATGTAATTCTTGAAGAAATAAATGTTAAAGCAATTGAATTTGTTACGGACGATTCCGGCATTGTGAAGAAAAAAGCTAAACCGAATTTTAGAACGCTCGGACAAAAATTCGGCAAACAAGTGCAAGGCGTAGCTGCAAAAATTAGAGAGTTAAGCTCGCCGCAAATTTCTGAACTGCAAAAAATCGGCGCGATGACATTTTCCGACAACGGAAATTCATTTACAATTTCAAAAGAAGACGTTGAAATTCTTCACGAAGATTTACAAGGATGGCTTGTTGAAACAGACGGAACAATTATGGTTGCGCTGGATACCGAAATTACTCCTGAATTGAAAAATGAAGGTCTCGCGCGCGAATTCGTGAACCGTATTCAAAATTTGCGCAAAGATTCCGGATTTGAAGTTACCGATCGAATTTCTATTCAATTTTTTACATCGGACAGCGGGTTGAAAGAAGCGCTTTTGGCAAAAAAGGATTATATTTCCGCCGAAACACTTTCTCTATCGTTGAATTTTATTGATAATTTTATAAATGATTCTGCCGCAAAAAGCGAGGATATTGACGGAATCGCATTTCAAATAATGATTCAAAAAGTGTGAGCGAGCTATGGCAAAAACAAAATCAAAAAAAGCGGTGAAAAAAGCGGTAAAAAAATCCGCGCCGAAAAAAACGGCTGTTAAAAAATCTGCGCCGAAAAAATCTGCCGCGAAAAATGTAAAAGCGGCTGCGCCGAAAAAGAAAGCGGCGGTTAAAGGGTACAGCGCGAAAGAATTGGCATATTTCAAACAAATTATTCTGGAAAAGAGGAAAGAAATTCTGGAAGAATTGCAAATTCTTAAAGAGAGTATGATGGATGTTACGACGGGAGAATATGCCAGCGAGAATTCAACATATTCAACGCACATGGAGCAGGGGACGGATGCAATGGAGCGCGAAAAGACATTTTTGTTTGCATCGCGCGAAGGAAAATTTTTGAATTATTTGGACGACGCGCTCCGCCGCATAGACAAAGGAACATACGGGA
>CAYXEE010000052.1:0-2751 GCA_964463935.1 uncultured Chitinophagaceae bacterium
ATCAATATTTTTGGAAGCTGTTCTTCCATTACAATCTATTTCCATCCGCTTTTACCGATAAGCGGCACAAATTTAAATCCATCATAAACTGAGGTATGCAATTTTTCTTTTTCTTTTGTGCCGACATAAATTTTTTGATTTTCTTTTGAGCCGATAGGAATAACAATTTTTCCTCCTTCAGCCAATTGTTTTATCAAAGAGTCCGGCATTGAAGGCGCGCCGGCAGTTACAAGTATTCCGTCAAAGGGCGCGTATTCGCTCCAGCCGATTGTGCCGTCTCCCCCTTTAGCAACAATTCGTAATTTCAGCGCATCAAATATTTTTCTCGCGCTAAAAAGCAACTCAAGATGACGTTCAATTGTAAAAACTCTGCATCCGATTGTTGCCAGTACAGCAGATTGATAGCCGGAACCTGTTCCGATTTCTAAAACTTTCATATTTTTTTTTGGCTGAAGCGCTTGAGTCATAAATGCAACTGTGTACGGCTGCGAAATTGTTTGTTCGTTACTAATCGGCAGTGCGCTGTCGTCATACGCGCGATTAAGAAATGTTGCATCAACAAAAAGATGCCGCTCTACTTTTAACATTGCAGAAAGCACCGCGACATCGGTAATACCGCGGTTCTTTAATAATTCTACCATTTCAATACGTTCAGTTTCAAATCGTGCCACGTTACTTATCTTCTTTCAATAGTACTTTTAAAAAATTATATGTTGTATAAAAATGCGTCATATTGCTTTTTTCATTTCCATAAATTGTTGGAATAGGAATTGAATCAAATTGGAATCCGGCTTTTGCCGCTTTAAGAATAAATTCCGTCTCTGCTTCAAAGCCAATATTTGTTAATTGTATTTTCTTTAAAACATCTCGCGTAATAAATCGAAAACCGGATTGGCTGTCTGAAATTTTTTTGCCGGTTTTTGCTTCCACTAAAAATGTGGTAATTGTATTGGAAAAAATTCTAAGAATCGGCATTCCACGTACATTATGTAAACGCGAACCGATAATAATATCTGCTTTAGTTTCACAGTATCGCTGAATAAAATTTGGAATTTGCTCCGGTTCGTGCTGTAAATCTGCATCCATCGTAAGTACTGCTTCAAATTGCGAATGTACTATTTCATTAAATCCCGATTGTAATGCAGCGCCTTTCCCCTTATTTTTTTTGTGAATAATCAATCCCGTTCCGAATGAATTTGCAATGGCGCTGGTGTTATCAAATGAGCCGTCATCCACAACAAGAATTTGTTCCTGCGGCGCAATCGTTAATGTCCGTTGCAATAATTCTTGCAGCGTAGCGGCGGCATTAAATGCCGGAATAAGAATTGCAGTTTTCATTTCTTCGTCATCGCTTCTTTAACAGACTTAAATGAGCGCTGCACAGGCATCAATAAACGTTCCCGTAATTCTTTTCGTAAATCTTGAACAGAAAGTTTGTAATATAATTCTCCCCCTTCGGCAATGGACATCGCCCCAGTTTCTTCTGAAATGATAACGGCAACTGCATCGGTTTGTTCGGTAATTCCCAATCCTGCTCTGTGGCGGGTTCCAAGCTGCAAATCGCCGTATTTTGTAGCAGCAGAAAGCGGGAGCGTACATCGTGCGGCTTCAATAATTCTATCGTTCACAATTACAGCGCCGTCGTGCAGCGGCGAACGCGGATTAAAAATTGAAAGCAAAAGCGATTTGCTGATCTGCGCGTTCATCAAAATTCCATTTTCGGTAAATGTTTTCATCCCTGTTCCGCGCGAAATAATAATCAACGCGCCTTGACGCTTCCGGGAAAGTTCAACCGCAACGCTTGCAATATCTTCAATTGTGTCGGTAACATTTAATCGCAAAAACGTTCGGACAAATCTGTTTAATGCAATGTTCGATAGCAAGCGGCGAATTTCGGGCTGAAAAATTATGATAAATGCAATTACCCAAATATCCGTTAACGTACGAAGAAGCCAGCTTACCGCCTTCAAATTTGTCGCCTGCGCAACAAACGAAAGGGCAACCACAAGTATCAATCCGATAAAAATTTGTGCAGCTACGGTTCCGCGCATAGATCTGTAGAGCTTATAGAAAATAAATGTTACAAGTAAAACATCAAAAACATCTATCAGCGTAACAGTTAAAAAACCAAATTTAAATAATTCCATTTTTTACTCGGATTTCTTGATTGCATCAATCATTTGTGCAACGCGCTTCATTTCTTTTACATCGTGAACGCGAATGATATTTGCGCCGTTCATAATTGCGGCGGCAACAGAAGCCGCTGTCCCTTCCAAACGCTCGTTAACCGGCAAATTTAAGATTTGTCCAATAAATCCTTTCCGCGATGTACCGATGAGAATCGGTTTTTGCAATTCTTCAAACTGTTGTAAATTTTTGAGCAATGTTAAATTATGCCGTAAATTTTTTCCAAATCCAATACCGACATCAATTATAATTTGCTTAACTCCCGCCGATTCGGCGATTGTTATACTTTGCCGCAATTCTTTTTTTACTTCAGAAACAACATTATCATAGTGCGGATTTATTTGCATCGTTTCAGGAGTCCCTTGAATGTGCATTACAACTAACGTTGCAGAATGTTTTGCAGCAACAGCCGCAATATTATTATCAAATTTTAATCCGCTAATATCATTTACAATATGCGCGCCGGCTGAAAGAGCCGCATCGGCAACTTCGGATTTATATGTATCTATTGAAATAATAACATCGGACTGATTCGATAATTTTTCAATAACGGGAATTACTCTT
>CAYXEE010000052.1:2803-10480 GCA_964463935.1 uncultured Chitinophagaceae bacterium
TCATCACGTTCTACTTTTTCTGTAACGCCGTACACGCCGCTCGGTCTGGTTGATTCTCCGCCAATATCAATAATATCTGCGCCTTCTTCAATCATCGTAAGCGCGTGTTCTACCGCTGAATCTGCAGAAAAAAATTTTCCTCCATCGGAAAAAGAATCGGGAGTAACATTCAATATTCCCATAATATATGTTCGTTCATAAAAATTTAACGAACGACCGGCAATGGAAAATATTTTGGATGTAGATTCTGTTTCAATCATAGTGCAATATACAAATTTGCTTTCGCCATTGCATTGAAAATTTTTTTCTGTAATACGGCAAAAAAAATCCCGCCTTTGCAGACGGGATTTGATTATGCTTTTTTTTGAGCGCGAAGAGCTTTGCGTTTCTCTTTCATCTTCGCCTGTTTCTTGCGATGTTTCTTCGAAGCATTTCTATCTTTTTTGTTCACAACTACTCCTTAATTTAATTATGGTTCACTGCAACTATGAAAAATCCGCATTGTGGAAAGAACAATTTACATTTTCAGCGGTACAGAAGAATTTTTTATCTTTTTTTCCCGTTCCATGCTGGCTCTAACTTATTGAATTACAAAAATGAAAGCAAGAAATATTTTAGTATTGAACAACATACCCGTCGTTTTTTGCAAGTTCTTCAATCTGCTTTTTGGAAGCCAGCAATGGAATGGCTGCTTCAAAATGTTGAACAAGAAATTCCAGTCTGCGCGTTTCGGAATTCATTGAAAGAACAGCTTGTCTCTGCATTAAATCTAATCCTGCTTTTTGAACAAGAAAAAAAGAATTTATTTTTTCAGTTTCTGGAGAAGCAATTTTTTGTACTGTATCGGGAAATACTTTTTCAACGAACGAATTGTAGAGAATAATTGCCCGCTCTGTTAATTCAGAATTGTAAGATTCTTTTTCATCAACTAGCCGCGCTATTTGCCCCATTAAATACAATTGCGGAGATTCAACAACATTTAAAAGTTTGTAGCGATCTTCTCCTTCAACAATAATATCCATTCTTCCATCGTCGTATAATTTTGTCATACGCAGTACGCGAGCCGTGCAGCCAATCGCGCGTATTTGCTTATCGTGAACTACGTTGATTCCAAAAACTTTATCTTGAGCCAGACATTCGTTTACAAGTGATTTGTATCGTTCTTCAAAAATATGCAGCGGCAATTGCGCTCCCGGAAAGAGAACGACATTGAGAGGAAAAAGCGGAATTAAGATGGAAGCCGAATGTAGCGACATATTCAAAAAAACGATGCCATCTTAACAACGGCATCGTTTTGAAAAAATTAAAAATTATTTTACTGCCTGTTCGTAACGAGCAACAACATCATCCCAATTTACAATCGACCAAATTGCAGCTAAATAATCTGCACGGCGATTTTGATAATTTAGATAATACGCATGTTCCCACACATCTACGCCAAAAATAGGTTTCTTCCCATCCATTATCGGACTGTCTTGGTTCGGAGTAGAAGTAATTGCAAGTTTTCCGCCATCAACAATTAACCACGCCCATCCGGAGCCAAATCTGCCGAGACCGACTTTATTAAATTGTTCCTTGAATGCGTCAAACGAGCCGAACGCAGAAACAATTGCTCCGTCAAGTTTGCTCGAAGAAGGAAATGCAACATCTTTTTTTAATTGCTGCCAGAACATTGAGTGATTAACATGACCGCCTGCATTATTGCGAACTGCAGTACGAATTACTTCCGGAACTGCGCTTAAATCTGAAATCAATTCAATTGCAGATTTTGATTGAAGCTCTGCATACTCTTTCAACGCATTATTTAAATTCGTTACATACGTCGCATGATGTTTTCCGTGATGAATTTCCATCGTTTTTGCATCAATGTATGGTTCCAACGCATCTAACGCATACGGTAACGGCGCAAGTTCATGTGCCATAGTTCTTTTCTCCTTATTTGGTGAATGTTGATTAAAATCTATTTTGTTAGCAGATACAAATATCGGCTATGCAATTGTAAATGCTGAAAGTGAAACCGCCTTATTAATAAATTCTCTTCTATTATTTCGAATCATCATTTTTAGAATCCGAGCGTTAATCGCGCTTCTTCAGACATCATGCTCGGTTCCCAGCGCGGCTCCCATACAATATTTACATTTGCGCCGGTAACTCCTTTTACTTCTTCAACTTTTTGCCGCACTTCCAAAGGAATCGATTGCGCCGCAGGACAAGCCGGCGATGTTAACGTCATTGTAACATTCACAAATCCATTATCTTTTACTTCAACGTCATAAATCATTCCAAGTTCATAAATGTTAACCGGAATTTCAGGATCATACACGGAACGAATTTTTTCCGTTGCCAATTCTTTAATCACCATTTTATCAAATGATGTTAATGCTTCTCCATTTTGTTCTGCGCTGTTTATTTCACTTTCCATATTTATTATTCCGTGCTTACTGTTTTTTGTTCGTTAGAAATTGCAGAATTAAATGTATGCCACGCAAGCGAAGCGCATTTTATCCGCGCTGGAAATTCTCTTACGCCGGCAAGCGCGCCAAGACTGCCAAGCGATTCAATCTCATCTTCCGAAATTTCTTTTTCAATTGTTGTTGTAATTACATCGTGGAATTTACTAAACAATTTTTTCGCTTCGGCAAGCGTATGACCTTTTAACGCCGCCGTCATCATCGAAGCGGAAGATTTGGAAATTGCGCAGCCGCTTCCGTGAAATCCAATATCGGAAATTCTATCTCCCTCTATTTTCAGAGAAATTTCATAATGATCGCCGCATAATGGATTAAATCCGTCGGCGTGATGCGTCGGATTTTCAATTTTCTTAAAATTTCGCGGCGAACGATTATGTTCAAGAATTAATTCTTGATACAATTCATTTAATGCGCTGCTCATACGCCGAACACTTCCTTTACTTTAATTATTCCTTTAACTAACGCATCAAGTTCTTCTTTTGTGTTGTAGAATGAAAGCGAAGCGCGCGCCGTTGCGGGAATTCCAAATCGTTTCATTACCGGCTGTGTGCAGTGATGTCCCGTGCGAATTGCAACTCCTTCTTGATCGAGAATTGTGCCAATGTCATGCGGATGTACTCCCTCCAGTACAAACGACATAACGCTGGCTTTCTCTTTTGCATTTCCAATAATTGTTATTCCCGGAATACCTTGAAGCAATTGCGTTCCATAATTCAATAACTCTTTTTCATATTCTTCAATCACTGAAAATTCTATTGAATGAAGATAATCAATTGCTGCGCCAAGACCGATCGCTCCTTCTATATTCGGCGTACCTGCTTCAAACTTGAACGGAAGCGTATTGTATGTTGTTTTTTCAAATGTAACGGAAGAAATCATATCGCCGCCCCCTTGATACGGAGGCATCGCTTCTAAAAAAGAATTTTTTCCATACAATACGCCAATACCTGTCGGACCAAATAATTTGTGTCCCGATAAAACTAAAAAATCGCAGTCCAAATTCCGCACATCAACTTTTTTGTGCGAAACCGCCTGCGCTCCGTCAATCAAAACTGGAATTGCAAATTTATGAGCGTGTTCAATTATTTGCTTAACAGGATTTATTGTACCAAGCGAATTTGAGATATAGACGACTGAAACAAATTTAGTTTTTTCAGTTACTAAATTTTTAAATTCATCAAATAACAATTCGCCGTCGTCATTTATCGGGATAACTCGCAGTACTGCGCCTGCTTCATCGCAAATCATCTGCCACGGAACAATGTTGGAATGATGCTCCATTGCAGAAATAATTATTTCATCGCCGGCTTTAAAATTTTTTCTTCCGTATGTTTGCGCTACAAGATTTATTCCTTCAGTCGCTCCGCGCGTAAAAATAATTTCTTTGGAATCAGCGGCATTTAAAAAATTTTTTACTTTGCCGCGCGCTTTTTCATATTCAAACGTTGCAAGTTCGCTTAAATGATGAACGCCTCGGTGAATATTTGCATTGTGTTCTTTGTAGTACGTTGAAATCGCATGTAAAACGCTTGATGGTTTCTGCGTTGTTGCGGCGTTATCTAAATATGCAAGCGGCTTACCGTGAACAAAACGATGAAGAATCGGAAAATCTTTTCGTATAGATTCTACATCAAACGCTGTTTCTTTACTAGTTTCAGTTTCCATAATAACTATTTATTGAGCGTGAACAATTTCCGGTAAATTTGTAATTCCAATGTGTTCCTGCAAATGCTCCACAACAATAAGATCAACATAATGGCGAAGCAGTTGGTTTTTAATTTTTGCCGTAACTTCTGCCGCAAAGCCGACAACTAAAATACCTTTGGAAGTTTCTTCGCTTACGCCGCGGCTTTTCAAATAAAATATTGATTGAGGATTCAGTCCGCCTGTTGCCGCGCCATGCGTGCATTTTACATCGTCTGCAAATATTTCCAGTTCCGGTTTTGCGTTTATCGTCGCATTTTCAGAAAGAAGAAGATTTCTGTTCGTTTGTTTCGAATCGGTTTTTTGCGCTTCGGGATTAACATATACTTTTCCATTAAATACCGCGCGAGAATTTCCATTGAGAATTCCCTTGAACAATTCATGGCTCGGACAGTTCGGATGAATATGATGCATCAATGTATGATGATCAATCAATTGATCGCCGTCTGTAATGTACAGTCCGTTGAGATTCAAATCCGCCGCTTCGCCGTCAATTATTCCGCTCATATCATTACGGGCAATTGCAGAACCGAGCGCAAGCGAGAAAATATCTACCTTACTCTCTTTTCCCATTGTAGAATAAAGATTTTCGTAATGGTACGAACGCGCGCTTTCTTTTTGAACTTTTACTAATTCAAATGAACTTTGGTCTTTTGCAATTATTTCAGTTACAACATTGCTAAGATTGCTATTCTCATCGTAGCCGCGAAACTGCTCCATAGCAACAGCTTTTGCATTTTCTTCAATTATAAAAAGATTTCTAATATTAGAAATTTTTTCTTTTTCAGTTTTTGTGGAAATGAAAAGTAAATGAATCGGCTCTGTAACTTCAACGCCGGATGGAACAAAAATAAATGCGCCGTCTTTTATAAATGCGGTATTAAGCGCAGTAAACGAACTCTGAACTGTTGCCGCATATTTTCCGATGTATTGCTGAACCAAATGAGAATGATTTTTTAATGCTTCGCTTAAATTTGTTACAATCGCTCCGTGCGGCAATGTTCCTACTACGGAATGCTCTTTTGAAAAATGACCGTTGATAAAAACAAGACGATGTGTTTCATTTTTTTGAATTGCTAATTCCAGAATATAATCTTTTGAAAGTACAGGAATTTCCGAGTCCGATGAATAATGAAATGCGGTTTTAGTAATTGGCGAAATATTTGTAAAACGCCAATCCTCTTCTTTGGAATTTGGAAACCCGCGGTCGTTAAAAATTGCAAGCGCATTGGTACGCAGTTCGTGCAGCCACGCCGGAGATTTTGACGCGCCGTTTTTTTCAAAAAGTGAAAACTGTTCGGTATAATGGTGAATTGTTTCAGACATTTCGTTGTTCTCCATTACGCCGTTTGCAATGAGTTAAATTCATCTTTCACTAATTCATAACCGTTTGCTTCAAGTTCAAGCGCAAGTTCTTTTCCGCCGGATTTAATTATTTGTCCGTGCGCTAAAACGTGAACAAAATCAGGAATAATATAATTCAATAACCGCTGATAATGAGTTACAACAATTGTAGCATTGTTCGGAGATTTTAATTTGTTTACGCCGGCGGCAACAATTTTCAGCGCATCAATATCAAGACCGGAATCTGTTTCATCTAGAATAGCAAGTTTCGGTTCAAGTACTGCCATTTGTAAAATTTCATTGCGTTTTTTTTCGCCGCCGGAAAATCCTTCATTCACAGGACGGTGAATAAAACTTTGATCCATTTCAACAATCTTCATTTTTTCTTTCAACAGTTTTAAGAATTGCATTGAATCCAATTCTTCCTCTCCGCGCGATTTTCTAATTTCATTTAATCCCGCTTTCAAAAAATAACTGTTGCTAACGCCGGCAATTTCCACCGGATATTGAAATGCAAGAAAAACGCCCGACTGCGCGCGCGCTTCCGCTTCCATATCAAGCAAATCTTTCCCGTCGAAAATTACTTCGCCTGCGGTAACTTCATACGCAGGATGTCCGGCAAGAACTTGCGCCAATGTACTTTTACCGGAACCGTTCGGTCCCATTATTGCGTGAACTTCACCCGCCTTTACCGTAAGATTTATTCCTTTAAGAATTTCTTTCCCGTTCACTGATGCATGTAAATTTTTTATTTCAATCATTTTTAATCCTAATATAATTTCAAATTTTTAAATATTATCCTACAGAACCTTCCAGCGAAATGCCGAGAAGTTTTTGCGCTTCAACAGCAAACTCCATCGGAAGATTTTTAAATACTTCTTTTGCGAAACCGTTCACAATCATTGAGATAGCATTTTCAGTATTTATTCCGCGCTGCTTGCAGTAAAAAATTTGGTCTTCGCCGATTTTTGAAGTTGATGCTTCATGTTCAACGCTCGATGAAGTATTTTTTACTTCTATGTATGGAAATGTATTTGCGCTGCATTTATTTCCAATCAGCATAGAATCACACTGCGTATAATTTCTTGAATTTTTTGCTCCGCCGGTAATTTTCACTTGTCCGCGGTACGTATTATTTCCGCGTCCTGCGGAAATTCCTTTTGAAACAATTGTGCTTCGCGTATTTTTTCCGATGTGAATCATTTTCGTTCCGGTATCCGCCATCTGCGCATTATTCACAACCGCAACAGAATAAAATTCACCGATGGAATTATCTCCCTGCAAAATCACGGAAGGATACTTCCATGTTATTGCAGAACCTGTTTCAACTTGCGTCCAAGAAATTTTTGCATTATCGCCGGCGCATTTTCCCCGCTTAGTAACAAAATTGTAAATTCCGCCTTTCCCTTCTTTGTCGCCGGCATACCAATTCTGAACAGTGGAATATTTAATTTCCGCTTTTTCCATCGCAACAAGTTCCACAACTGCGGCATGCAATTGATTTTCATCTCGAACCGGCGCAGTGCATCCTTCAAGATAACTTACATACGCACCTTCGTCCGCAATTAACAAAGTGCGCTCAAATTGTCCTGTGTTGGAAGCGTTGATGCGAAAATATGTTGAAAGTTCCATAGGACAGCGAACGCCTTTGGGAATGTAGCAGAACGAACCATCGCTGAACACGGCGGAATTCAACGCCGCAAAATAATTATCTGTTGAAGGAACTACGCTTCCAAGATATTTTTTTACAAGTTCCGGATGTTCCTGCACCGCATCAGAAAATGAACAGAAAATTATTCCTTTTTCTTTTAATGTTTCTTTGAATGTTGTAGCAACTGAAACGCTGTCGAAAACTGCATCAATTGCAACGCCGCTTAATCTTTTTTGCTCGTCAAGAGAAATTCCGAGCTTCTCGTATGTTTCCCGCAATTTCGGATCAATCTCATCAAGACTGTTTAATTTTTTTTGTTGTTTCGGCGCGGAATAATAACTAATTGCCTGATAATCAATTTTTCCGTACGAAAAATTCGGCCAGGTTGGTTCTTCCATTGTTAACCAATGCCGGTACGCTTTCAATCGCCATTCTGTTAACCATTCCGGTTCATTTTTTTTCTTAGAAATTAAACGAACAACATCTTCGTCCAATCCCGGCGGAATT
>CAYXEE010000053.1:0-10395 GCA_964463935.1 uncultured Chitinophagaceae bacterium
AAAAAACGAAGGATTTGCTCAGGATGACCATATTTTTTTGTGCCGAGTCGAAGCATTTTTTGATTTTTCGTAACTTCAGTTATGATAAACAATATCAAGATTTAAAATGACATTTTAATATTTTTTCTGTTTTTAAGTAACGCAAAAAAAATCAATTGATAGATGTTTCGCTTTCCGCCTCTGGCAGACTTCGTTCGCCATACACAATAAACAACTCTATGGTAACTGTTCAGTGTTAACTGCTTACTGTTAAAACGCCGGTTCGCTTCCGCCGCTTTGCGGCATATACTCATCAAATACCGGAAGCGCGAGATTTTCAAACCGCGCGTATTGATTGATAAACGCAAGTTCCACCTCGCCTACAGGTCCATTACGCTGCTTTCCGATAATAATTTCCGCAATTCCCTCCGCTGAAGAGCCGTCGTCTTTCGTTAATCCGTATTTTTCCGGGCGGTGAATAAAAAGAACAACGTCGGCATCCTGTTCAATCGCGCCGGATTCGCGCAAGTTAGCAAGGGTCGGACGCTTATCGGTTGAAGCTTCGACTGCGCGATTTAACTGCGAAAGCGCTATAACTGGAATATTGATTTCTTTTGCAAGAGCTTTCAGCGAACGGGAGATTTGCGAAATTTCCTGCTCGCGGCTTTGCGCGTTCTTTGGTCCCTGCATCAGTTGTAAATAGTCTATAACTATCATGCTGATATCGTGTTCCGCTTTCAAACGGCGGGCTTTAGCGCGGAGTTCTAAAATGGAAAGCGCAGGCGTATCATCAATAAAAATTTTTGCGTTGTATAATTTTCCAATGCGCGTACTAAGCTGACGCCATTGATCTTCGGGCAGTCTTCCGGTGCGAACGCTGTGCGCATCAACGCGCGCTTCGGCGCAGATTAAACGCATTACCAATTGTTGTGAGGACATTTCAAGAGAAAAAAATCCTATCGGTTTGCTGTGGTCAACTGCCGCATTGCGAGCAAGAGAAAGGACAAATGCCGTTTTACCCATAGAAGGGCGAGCGGCGACAATAATTAAATCCGATTGTTGAAATCCTCCGGTCATATTATCAAGCGCAGTAAATCCCGTTGGAACGCCGGTAACGCCGCTGTGTTTTCCGTGAATACTTTCCAGCATTTCCATTGTAGAAAACATTGCTTCTTTCATCGGCACGAAAGATTTTTTCATGCGCTTTTCGGAAATTTGAAAAATTTTATTTTCCGCTTCGTCTAACAAATCAAGCGCGTCGTCGTGTTCGTTAAATGCTCGGCTGGTAATTTCACTGCTTGCGGAAATAAGATTTCTCAGAAGAGCTTTTTCTAAAACGATTTTTGCGTGGTATTCTACGTTGCCCGCCGAGGTAACGCGCATAGTAAGGTCGGAAATGTACAGCGGTCCGCCGACTTTGTCCAATTCACCCATTCGCCGAAGTTCTTCTACGACCGTAATGGAATCTGCCGCTTCATTTTTTTCAAAAAGAGAAATAAGCGCTTTGAAAATTGTTTGATGCGCCGGTTTGTAAAATGCGGTCTCGTCAATAATTTCCAATGTACGCGCGATTGCTTCTTTTTCCAGCAGCATTGCGCCAAGCACAGCCATTTCTACATCCTGCGCCTGCGGCGGTACGCGTCCTGAAGATTGTTCTATAGTTTGTTCTGCCATACTTTTTTCAGTTATCAGTGAACAATTACCAATTATCAAAAAAAATGCTATAAAGAAAAATACAGCAATTGACAACTGTTCGCTGTTAATTGTTCATTGTTTCGATTCTTCGTACATCTTTCTCAGTTTCTGCATGTCTTCCCACGTTGGCCGCTTCCAATTCGGATTTCGCAGCAGCGCGGCGGGGTGATACGTTACCATTACCGGCGTTTCTCTATAGCAATGAATGGACTGCCGCAATTGCGTCATAGATTCAGTCGTGCGAAGAAGAGTCTGTGCCGCTGTAAGTCCGAGGCATAAAATAAATTTCGGTTTAATCAGCTCAATTTGTTTCCACAGATACGGTTCGCACAATTCTACTTCGCTCGGAGTCGGTCTGCGATTTCCCGGCGGACGGCATTTAAGAATATTTGCAATGTACACTTCTTCGCGTTTAAATTGCACCGATTCCAAAATTTTATTTAATAGTTGTCCAGCGCGTCCGACAAACGGCTCGCCTTGCGCATCTTCATCCGCACCCGGAGCTTCGCCGATAACTAGTATATCGGCATTCGAATTACCGACGCCGAAAACAAATTTTGTGCGCGTTTTGCCGAGGCCGCATTTAAGACAATTGCAGATTTGTTCGTTTAAATTAGCCAGAGATTTGGATTTCTGCCATTCTTCCGCAATAATTTCAGAAGGTTCAGCGGGAATTTCATTTTTAATATTTTTTTTTGCCACAGTATTTTCGTTTGATAGTATAAGATTTTCTTCCGTAACAGTTTCTAGTACAGCAGTTCTGCGCGGCGCGGCGTAGAGCGTGTTTCCATACAGCGTTTTTTCTTGTCGCAAAAACCGCTGAACATCGGAAAGAAGATTTTCGATTTCGTTTTCAGGCATGTATTTGTATTACTTTTTTCGCGCAAAACCGCAAAGAATTTTTAAAAATATTACTGCGAGGCGTTTTGAACCGAAGCAAGTTAAATTAAAAAATCTTGCGTATCTATAATTTCTTTACAGCGTTCAAAATTTCATTCGCTACATCAAACTTCGGCATCATCGGAAGCCGCTTTGGAATTCCACTCTTCATTATCAATGTAACAATATTTGTGTCTGTTCCGAATGCTGCGCCTTTATCTTTCGTACTGTTAAGAACAATTAAATCTAATTTCTTTTTTTCTAATTTTTGCCGCGCGTGTTCAAGTTCGTTTGTAGTTTCAAGCGCGAAGCCGATAATCTTTTGTGTTGTTTTCTTCTCGGCAACGGAATGAAGAATATCGTGCGTTGAGCGAAGTTCAAGCGTTATCCCGCGAGCATGCGAGCCGATTTTTTTTATTTTATGTTCTGCAGCTTCCGTCGGGGTATAATCTGCAACGGCGGCAGACATAATTAAAATTTCATTTTTTTGCAGATGTTCAAGCACGGCGGCGTGCATTTGTTCGGCGGTTTCAACGTCAATTCGCTGAACATGTTTCGGCGTGCCAAGCGCAACCGGTCCGCTGATGAGCGTAACATCCGCGCCGCGCAATGCAGCCGCAGCGGCGATTGCAAATCCCATTTTTCCCGAAGAGCGATTGCCGATAAATCGGACCGGATCAATCGGTTCGTGCGTTGGACCGGCGGTTACTAGAATTTTTTTCCCTTGTAAATCGCGCGGAGTTTTTGCAAGAATATTCTCAAGTTCTTTTACAAGAGTTTCCGGTTCCGGCAAACGTCCTGCGCCGGAAAGTCCGCTTGCAAGTTCGCCGCGTTCCGGAGGAATAACAAAATAACCGCGGCTTTTTAATGTAGAAACATTTTGCTGTGTGGCGGAATTTTCCCACATATCAACATCCATCGCCGGAGCAATAACGAGCGGCGCGCGCATTGCAAGCGCGGTTGAACTGACAACATCTTCTGCAAGTCCGTATGCAAGCCGCGCAACAGTGTTTGCTGTTGCCGGCGCGATAAGCATAATATCTGCCCACAATCCGTAATCAATATGTTTTACGCCGAGATTTGTTGTTGCGGATTTATCTTCAGGCCAAAGCGAAACAACTACTTCTTCCTGCGATAATGTTGAAAAGGTGAGCGGCGTTACAAATTCCGCGGCGGAATGCGTCATTAACACGCGAACACGCGCGCCCGCTTTTTTCAACAGACGCACAACGGTACACATTTTATAGACGGAAATGCCGCCGGTAATTCCAAGCAGTATTTTTTTTTCGGCAAGCATAAAATTGTAAGAAAAAAAATCGGCAGAAAAAAAATCTGCCGATAGAGTTTATAGAAAATTATTTCTTTTCGTCCGCTTCTTTATAGCGGTATTCCAATTGATTGTTCATTAACTCTTCTATCGCTTCATCGGTCGGCTTCGGACGTTTTTCAAATTCCAGACTGACCTTTAATTGGTCGGGATTGGAAATTTGTTCATCTTCGTCGTCGGCATCTGTCGGAAGCGTAACAAGGTTTTCAATTCTGTGATGGAATTCCACTTTTGTTTCTTCGTTAATCTGCCGCGCGCGTTTAGACATAACAACAATTGCCTCATACACATTTGCCGCTTTTGCTTCTACTTCTTTAATCTCTAATGTTTTTACAGACATAGCGCCCTCTTAAATTAAATTATGAAAAATATTTTTTTACAATTTCATCGGTTTCATCAATGGCGCGAATAAGGTCGTCGTTGATAATTGTGTAGTCAAACGATTTCCCCGCATCCATCTCCATTGCAGCGCGCTGCAAGCGGCGCTGTAATTTTTCTTCTGTTTCTGTATTGCGATTACGCAGCCGTTGTTCTAAAATTTCCATACTCGGCGGCGCAATAAAAATTAACTTTGACTCATTCGGATATTTTGCTTGAATTGATTTTGCACCTTTTACATCAATATCAAAAATCATGGAATGACCGGAATTGAGCGCGCGGTCAACTTCGCGCTTCAATGTTCCATAATAGGTATTAAAGAAAAATTCGTATTCAACAAGCTCGTTATTTTTTACAAGCCGCTCAAATTCTGCCTGCGGGATAAAAAAATAATCTTTTCCGTGAACTTCGCCATTTCGCATTTCGCGCGTTGTTGCCGAAACGGAAAACTCAATTTCGGGATGACGCCTTCGAATTTCTTTTATTATAGAAGTTTTTCCGCCGCCGCTCGGCGAAGCAAAGACAAATAATTTTGGAGATTTCATTTTATATCATAAAAACGGAGCGAATACAGAAAAATTATTTTTTACAAAAAACGCTAATGGTTCATTAAAAATTCTTCAATAGTCAATCCGGCATCTTTTGCTATTTGACGCAACAGCGGCGGCGCAATATCTCTTCCTTTGTGAAAGGGAACAGTCGTTACGCGTCCATCTGCATGTTTAAATTGTTTATGCGAACCTCGTTGACGCATTTCAACAAAACCAAGTATCTGCAAAATTTTTATTACTTCAGTTGGTTTTAGAACAGGAATTGTACTCATACCGCAATTGTTTGAATACCGACAAATTCAACTTCTAATTTCGGTTCGCCGTCTTCCAGAAGCATTATTATTACTTCGCGCAAATTATTTCGCAGCTCGTCAAGCGTTTCGCCTTGAGAATGCGCGCCGGAAAAACCGGGAATGTACCCGACATACAATCCTGTTTCAGAATCTTTCTCTACAACAGCGGTAAACTGTTTCATTGTTTCACCTATTCAATATTCTGTAACTGTTCGCGGATTTTTTCCAAATCTTCTTTAATTCCCACAACAAGATGCGCGGTCTGCACATCGCTGCATTTAGAACCGATTGTATTTGCTTCGCGGTTCATTTCCTGAATTAAGAAGTTTAATTTTCTTCCTTCAGATTCTTTGGAACGAAGCGCTTCTAAAAAAAATTTGTTGTGACTGCGGAAGCGGACGCATTCTTCCGTTACATCTAATTTATCGGAAAGGAGAGCAATTTCCAACTCTAATCGTTGATTATCAATAATGCTTTTATCTTCCAGCATTGCGGCAATGCGTTCGCGTAATTTTTCGCGTTCTTCAGGCGCGCGTTGTTTTGAAAGCGATTCAATGTCGTCAATTGTTGTATGTATTTTTTCAACGCGTTTTTTCATATCGCGGGCAAGCTCGGCGCCTTCTTTTTCACGCATTGTTTTCAACGCCGCCGCCGCCGCGTTTAATGCTTTGGAAAATACTTTCCAATCTGTTTCATCCTCTTCTTCAATTTCTTTTGTAGAAAAAATTTCTGAAAAATGAAGAAGGTGTTCCATTTTTATCTGCTCTTTTATTTTTGCAGATTTTTTTAACTGTGCAAGCAGTTGAATAATTGCTTTTGCTTTTGCAGAATCTACAGAAATTGCAAGTTCGCCGCCGCTTGTTTCATCTTTTATCGCGTTCAATGTAATTTTGCCGCGCGAAATTTTTGCGCGGATTGCTTCCCGAATATCATTATCTCGGTGCGATAAAATTCGCGGCGTGCGCGATGAAATTTCTAAAAAACGATTGTTGACGCTTCGTAGTTCTACGGTGTACGAAATGCCGTTTTCGCCGGCTTCGCCTTTGCCGTAACCGGTCATACTTTCTATCATAAAATTCCTGCAATGATGAAAAAACCTTTGAGGCGTTCCCCAAAGGTCTCAAATTCATACCAAAATACAAAAAATAGGAAAAGCAGACAAGAAAAAGTTCTCCACCGTTTTCCACAAGTTATCCACGAGAATTATAGAAAAATAATTGGAAAAATTGAATAAAATGTGTGATATTCGTTCTATGTGAATACTAACAATTTGGTTACATTCTAAACGCCGTCCGCTGTGAAAAACGCAGAGGAGAGAAGTTGTGAACAAGAAAATTGTGCGGACGATTTACTATTTTAAATTTAAATGAAAATTTTCAAACTCCATATTGCATTGTTGTTCGTTACGCTATCGGTTAGCGCGCAAGTTGATTTGTGGTATCAGAAACCGAGCGGAAAACTTGGCGCGGCTCTTTCAGTAAAAGTGAATCAACAGCGGCATATTTTTGCTTCCGTTTTGGATAAAGGAATTTACCGTTCGCTCGATTCTGGAACAACGTGGGCGCAGGTTGCTCCGTTTGCCGCAGGCGCGTGGACGTTTGATTTTGATTCGCAGGGAAAAATTTTCGCGTCGCTGTGGACGAAAGGAATTTATGTTTCAACAAACAACGGCGATTCGTGGAATCAAGTTGAATCAAATATGTTGAACGCAGACATTCGTTTCATCAATTCGTACGACCAGATTTTTATTGAAGCGGGCGGAAAAACATTTCGCACAACAAACGACGGCGCGCGCTGGCTTGAAATGAAATCCGTAAATGTCGGCACAGGAATGTCGCTTCCGAACAAAAAAATGTATGCCGCAAAAAATACGCTGCTTGCTGTTTCTAATGATAACGGCGCAACTTGGAATTCTCAGCAAATTATTTCTTCTGCGTATGCTTTGGCTGTAGATACTCTTGGAAGAATTTTTATCGGCACATACTGCGATGAAACATCGCGCCAGCCCTCAATTTTAGCGTACGATTCTTTAGAATCGCAATGGACGCGCACAGGTCCGAAATCAACAGTCAATGCGCTTGTTCGTCATAAAAACGGAAGAATTTTTGCCGCTACGCACGACAGCGGATGCTATATTCACGATGATACGTCGGATTTATGGGTGCCGAAGAACGAAGGACTGACAACAACAAAAATATATTCCATTGCATTTTTGTCGGACAGTATTGTTGTTGCCGGAACTTTGGACGGAATATTTTTCAGCAAAGAAATTGTTACCACTCCGCTTCCCGTTGAACTTATTGCGTTTTCAGCGCGAAGGTTTGGTTCTGCAGTAGAATTGTTCTGGATGACTGCAACAGAAACAAATAATTATGGATTTGAAATTGAAAAGAAAATTATTTCTGCCGATGCGTTACGCGGAGGAAAAAATAATTCGAGCGTTTGGAAAACAATCGGCTTTATGCAGGGCGCGGGAACAAAATCTTCGCCGACTGAATATAGATTTGCGGATAATGTAAGCAGCGGCGCAGTTCGATACCGATTAAAGCAAATTGATAGAAGCGGCGAGTTTCATTATTCCCAAGAAGTTGAAGTTGCCGCCGCGGTTCCGGCTAAATTTGCATTGGCGCAAAATTTTCCTAATCCGTTTAATCCGGCAACAACAATTTCATTTTCAATTCCTCAAAACTTTGCAGGTCTTAAAGACCAGCAAGGTTTGTCTATAACATTAAAAGTGTACGATATTCTTGGAAAAGAAATTACAGAATTGGTTCGCCAACAATTAAGCGCGGGAGAATATGCCGTTCAGTTCAACGCTTCTCAATTGCCGAGCGGCATCTATTTCTATACGCTTGCCGTGAAAGAAAACGATACGGTAGTTTTTTCAAAAACGCAACGTATGACATTGTTGAAATAAAAATGCAGGGAGTCGAATGTTGACCGCCGATGAGTTTTTCTCGGCGGTTTGTTGTTTTAAACACGTACAAATTTTTTGCAATTACGCACAAATCGTTCTACATTGCTTTTGAAAATTTGTATTGATGAAAACTTTTTTCAGACGAAACAATGAATGTACAAAAAATTTTATTTGCGCTTCTTTTACTTTCGCTTATATCATCTCTTACTTTTTCTCAACAAGAAACGCGCCGCGACTCAACGTTTCTCTTTATGAAACGAAAAGATTTTGCAATTTACACTACGGCGTTATGGTCGGCAGGCGCGGTGTTTATGGAATTTCAATGGTGGTGGAAAGATGATTTTTTGTACAAGCGCCATCCGTTTAGATTACGAAATGACGGATATTTTTACAATTACAGTTACGGCGTAGATAAACTTGGCCACGCATTTGGTTCGTATTTAATTTTTTACACCACGTACGATTTTCTGCGGTGGGCTGATGTTGACGAATCGAGCGCGCTGATTTCTGCAATCGCAGTTCCTGCGGCGCACGCCCTTGCCGTTGAATTTGCCGATGGATTTTCAAAGTTCGCCTTCAATCCGTCCGATTTGTATTTTAATACTTTTGGAATTCTGTACGGCGCGCTTCAAACAAAGCATCCAATTTTGCGCAGCTTTAATTTTAAATGGAGTTTTTTTCCTACGGCAAACGGCGGCAAAAGCGATCCCGATTGGGGACCGGCAAGCGATTACAGCGGACATTTGTATTGGGTTGCGATTGATGTTCACAATCTGCTGCCGGAAACGGCAAAGAGTTATTGGCCGAAGTTTCTTAATATTGCCGTCGGTTTAGGGGCGAAAAACGTTTCGTATGGCGATACAGGCGAAAAAAAACACAAATTTGCTTTTGGTTTTGATTGGAACGTAACAGAAATTCCGCTTCAGGGCGATACGTGGGAAGTATTAAAAAACATTGTTAATAAAATTCATTTTCCCGCTCCGGGCGTTCGTTATGTTCCCGGAGAAAAAATGCAAGAGAAAGTTTTTCTTTTAAATTAAAATGGAAAAATTTTTTATACTCGTATTTTTTTTACCTTTTCCCGCTGCATTCTGCGGCGAACCGGATTCTTTAATTCAGTTTTTGCCGGATAATAAAATAATTTCCGCATTGAGTGCAAGCGGAACAGAACATAGAATTTCTTATAATAAATTTTTTGAAAAAGGTTTATTTGTAGGAAGCATGGGTGGAAGATTTCCAATTGCAAATTTTTATTTGAATAATTGGATGTGTCAAATAAGCGCAGCAAGCTCTATTTATACAACGCTCGAAAATGCCGGCGTAAAATACAACGTTACCAATGTTGATTTTTATGTGGATGTAGATTTTGATATTCCTCTTTATCAAGAAACGATTATTCGTTCCGGCTGGGGACACACAAGTCACCACCTTGTTGATGATGCGATTGCGGAAGGACGAACAGCAATAAACTACGCGCGCGATTTTTACAAAATATTTTTATTTCAAAATTTTCCCGGCTCTAACGGATTTGTGTACGGCGGAATTACTTGGACCTATTCTTTTCTCATCAATAAAAATATCGGCAGAAAAATTATGCCGGAAGTTGGCGGAGATATAACGCTATTTTCGTTTAATGCAAACAGCGCACTGTATGCTGCCGCAGATATAAAATTTCGCGGCGAACTGAATTATGCTTCTACGCAAAGCTGCCAAGCAGGAATTAAAATTCAGAATAAAACTTTGCGCGCCGTAAAAATAGCGTACACATTTCGCACAGGCGCAGAAGAACGCGGACAATTTTATAATGAGCGAATACAATATCAAACGCTTGGAATTTTTTTCGATCTATAAAAACTATGAATGTCATTATCCGAAATGCAGAACGGAGAGACGCGAAAACGATTGCTCAATGTAATGCTGCAATGGCAAAAGAAACGGAACATCTTGAATTAGATTTTCAGCGGCTGTTCGATGGAGTGAACGGTTTATTCAACAATCCGACTCTGGGATTTTACATTGTGGCGGAGGAAAACGGCTTGTTCGCCGGTCAAATGATGATTACGTACGAATGGAGCGATTGGCGCAACGGCGTTTTTTGGTGGATTCAAAGCGTGTATGTAAGACCGGAATTTCGTTCTGCAGGAGTTTTTAGAAAACTCTACGAACATATTATTGAGCAAGCCAAACAAAAAGGGAATGTCTGCGGAATTCGTTTGTATGTTGAAAAAGAAAACGAGCGGGCGCACAGCGTTTACGAAAAACTCGGCATGAAACGTACCGCGTATGATATGTTTGAAGTTGATTTTGTGATTAAGCGTTAACGTAAATTTATTTTACAAGCATTTTCTTCTTTATCATAACTTTACAAAAAAAAGG
>CAYXEE010000054.1:0-10355 GCA_964463935.1 uncultured Chitinophagaceae bacterium
TTCTAATCGCGTTTCTCCTTTTTGCGCCGGCTGTGCCAAGCGGATATTTCCATCCTAACCTTGTAGACGGTACAAACCAAAAGAGAAATTTGTCCTATTTTATTATTTGCTTTTATTTATGAAATGAATATCTTTGCACTAATGAAATTATTCATACTATAAAGGAGGAGCAATGAGCATTAAATCTTCAACCGTAAACGAGGGAAATGTCGTTATTCTTGAACCAAAGGGTTCGCTCATCGGCGGCGCAGAAACCGACGAATTAAAAAATACAATTAACTCGTTAATTGAGATGGGAAATAAAAAACTAATTCTCGATCTTGCGGAAGTTACATACTTAAATTCGTCCGCAATAGGAATTCTTGTTATTGCTCAAAATACTTACAAAAGCAATAATGGCAAACTAATTCTCTGCAATATTAACAAGGGAATTCAAAATATTTTTCTTGTAACAAAACTTTCTACCGTGTTTGCCGTTGCGGATAAACGCGAGGATGCTATTTTTGAAATAGGAAAATAGGTACATTTTTAAAACAAAAGAGCAGCCATCGCGGCTGCTCTTTGTTTATGTTTTTCTAACGGAAATAGAAATAATAAAATTATTCTATTTTTCTAATAATTCTCCAAATTCTTTCTGGTTAATTTGAAACACGCCGGCCGCTTTTTCTGCCGCTTCGTCTTCAGATTTGCCGACTCCTTTCGATGAAAATTTTGTCGACGCGCGAATTGTTTTGGTCGCCGCTTCAACAACTGATATGTTAACATCTAATGTTACCGAATAAATTGTTCCCGCCATCCCTTCAACTTTTCCGGGAACTCCTGACTTTGCTTCAACTTGTAATTGCAAATGCGAACTCGGCACAATTTGATATCCTGCACTTGAAACAGCTTCGGAAATTTTTTTCTTCAGTCCGTCGCTTATTTTTGCATTTGCAGAACTGACAAGCAAAGAAAATTTCTTATCCGATGCCGCCGCACTCCACAAAAAGCTGACCGAAGATGCCGCAATATTTTTTTCAAATTCTCTCCCCAACTCAGAAATTGCAATCCGCGCTCTAATTCCTTCTCCCGACATCGGTCGAATTGAAGTTTGAAGCATTGCAATTCCATTCGCATCGGTTACTGTTTTGCCGACGATATTTTTTTCTCCATAAACAAATTCAATCGGAACGCCGGCACAAAGACTGTTTTCATACTTTACCAAAACTTGAAACGGCTGTGCAAATTGTTCGCCGATTTTTCCTTTTTGATTGTCGCCGGATTTTTTTTCAAGTTTCACTTTTGAAAGAATTTCTCTTACATCTGCCTGCAATGCGTTTGCATTAAAAATAAAATCCGATGCAAATGCTCTCCGTGAAACCGCTGTGTAAAGCACTTGTTTTGCATATAACGGCGCCACAACTAACCGAATCTGACTAACATTTTGAATTGCTTCAACTAATCTTCCTTTTTCTGCAAAATTTTTTGCGTTTACTCTTAGTTCTGCCGCTTGTTTCCATCCGCTAATTAGTTCCGCGTGTAACGATGAACCATATGCTTCGCGGTTTAATACAGCTAACGCATACGCAGTATTGGAAGATTGGTCAACCATAGTTTCAATAATTTCCGCACCGGCAATTTC
This sequence comes from uncultured Chitinophagaceae bacterium, assembly GCA_964463935.1. GTDB lineage: Bacteria > Bacteroidota > Ignavibacteria > UBA10030 > UBA8401 > JACFMZ01. The sequence goes on from CAYXEE010000054.1 coordinate 1,622, forward strand.
ATCATTTATCACTGAACGAGATTGGCGTTTAAAATCAGAATACATCTGCTCGTCATCATTCATCTGATATGATTCTGTAACAGACTTCATCTCAGATTGAATCTGTACGCGAAGCTGAGCGGCAATATCAGCAACGGCTGCTTTTTTCGCCGCATCAATTCCTGTTGTGCCGCTTCCCGTCGCAACTCCGATAACATAATCATTCTTCGAATATTTCGGATGCGTATTTGTTGTGTACCAATTTGGAATCTGCGCCAATAACGTACTGCACAACAGTAGCGGCAGAATAAAAAAATAATTTCGTTTCACGTTCTTCCCTTTCCAATTATTCAATTGCAAGAATAATGAATTTACGATTCAGCGAAATCTGCTTTAGCTTCCCCTGCGAAAAATTATTTCCGAACTCGCGGCGCAATTCACGAAACAACGATGACGGACTTTGCAAATCTTTATCCGCAATCCAAACCAAATAATCAATGGTTTTATCTGAAACAACATTCTCTTTTGATTTTGATGCAATCTTCTTAAATGTTTTCGAAACCGCATCGGCAATATCGTATTTTGTATCTTCATCAAACTGACCGGTAATATTGAAAATAATTTTATACTGCGCTCCGTTTTTCATATCATCCTGCCAATACGCAGTAACGCGGGAAAGAACATTATTCATCGCATTGGTAATCGCCGCTTCGGCTAATGCCGCCGCCGGCGCGGCAGATTCTTCGCTGTATCCTGTTTCTGCTCCAAGCAGACGCGCCGTTGTTGTTTCGTATGCACGAACCGAAGCGGAAACTTTTCGTACTTCGCTGGATCCGACTTTTCGCGTATCAACAGTAATGGAATACGTAAAATACACATCGCTTCCCACAGAAAGTGCAATGGCATACGATAAATCTTCTTCGTGTCCTTTTACGCTCAACTGCGCTTGATGCTGCTCAAATAATTTCTGCGCTTGATCCGGCGCTACAACATTATATTTTTTCTGCGTCAAAAATGCTTCAATCACCGATGCCGCTTGTTTCAGAGTCGGCTGCGCCTGTAATTCTTTTAACGGATTACTACCTTGCTTTACTTCGGGCAGAGCCATAATTGTCGGCAAACCGACTTCTTCCAATACATCTTCTAATTTTTGAATTACGCGGCGTTCTACTAAATAATCAATCATTGCTTTGCGATTGATGCGAAATTGTTTTTCAACGCGAATTTTTTCTCCGCCGGCAAGTTTCACTCGGCTGTCAAAACTATTTGCTTCCCACGCAATAAATTTTTGGACATTGCCGTTTGTAAAAAATTCTTGTTCTATCGGCGAAAATTTTCTTTTTTCCTCGTCGCTTTTTACAATGCCGTCTAAACCGGCGCCGCCATACAACACAAAAAAAACTGCGGCTTTGCGCGCATCTTGTTCTGCAAGTTTTACAGATTCTTCTTCTTTTAATCCAAACATTCCGGATTTTCCGCCGATCCCTTTTGCTTTAATCAATACTTCGGTCGGACTGGAATTTTCAATGAATGTTGCCTGCCGGGATTCGGGAAGATTTCCCTGTGCAAACAAAGAAAATGAAAGAAATGAAAAAATAATTGCAATACTTAGTTTCATAAAATCCTCAACAGTTAATTTAATGAAGGTAACGCATAATTTATCCATGCAAAAAATCCTATACCGGAATATTTTATACTAGGACCTTTTGCTTCATCAAGTTTTGTTTCGTTTTTATCTTTATCTTCAACAGAAATTGACCACGAATCTCCCGAACCTGCGCCGGTGTATTCAATGCCGCCGCCAATAGAAAATGTAGGCATGATATAAATTTCCATTCCTGCTTTCGCACCAAAACCAAATGAACCATGCATCATTGAATATGTCAAGTCCTCGTTGTTTTTATCTTTTCCTGTTGTAGAAAAACTCGTTAACAAATATTTTAAATCGCCTTCAACAATAAAACCAAATCTTCTAACATAAAATTTCTTTACTAATCCTAAGCCGACATATCCTGTAAAAGAAAGTCCAATATCGTTTGTGCTGTCAATGCCTGTTTGTGTGCCAGACGAATTATATTTCGGCAGGAAAAATTTTCCATCAACATCCAAAAAGCCCAGACCTGCGCCAAACTGCGCCCACAATTCAGAAATATTTGAACTTTTTGCAAGGTTTGCTTGAATTGAACCAAGTAAACCAAATGTATTTTTAATTTCAGAATTCACATTGATTGCAAAATCATATTTGGATAATCCAAATGTTGGCAATCTCTTATTTTTATTAAATTCAGAAACAAGAATCGGCATTTGCCCGAATCCAATTACTCCATTTGCTCCTAGCATCGGAATTTCGGTAACGGAAAGTCCGGGCGAATAACCCAATCCGGTAATTACCTGCGCATACGAAAACGCCGCTTCGTCTTTGTTATTATTTCCAACGCTGCGAATTTTTACGAAGCCACGTTTTTCTTTTACAACATTTCCGGAAGCATCTTCCATTTCTTCTTCAACCCAAAAGCTATCGTCCAAACCAACGCCTTCGCGGTTCCCCAAAGTAAGATTTACGCCGAATGTTGTTACTTCAGCAACGCCGCCGGTAAGTTTAAATGCATCAAATTTTTTCGTTTCATTATTTATATTCACCGCGCTCACGTTTACTGCAGTTGCAAAAGCCGTCCAATCTGCATTTCCATCTGCGCCGTCGTCTTGCGATTCAGAACGCTCAATGGCATCATTTCCCCAGCCCTTAGCCAAACCGAGATAAGAAATTTCGGCTGTGTTCGATTTATCAACATTTAATTTATACCAAAGCAAACCGATTTTCATTTCGTGGCTGTATGTAGTAAATTTTTGTTTTCCAACAACTTTGCCCTCTTTATTTTTTACTTCTCGTTCCCCTCTATTAACATTCCGCTTATAGCTTTCAACAAACGGCGCGTAAAAAAATCCCGAATTCAATATTGCTTCCAATTGGCTTGCAGAAAGACCGGCTGCTTGCGCCTTAGTTGCAAGAAAAGTATTTTTTTCTGCTTCCGTTAAACGTTGTTTACTTAACATTTCTTTGTTTATATCTAAGATACTCAATAATTCCGGCGCGAGCGTCCGTTCAATTATTGGGCGCACGCTTTCTGCTGAATAATTTGAAGCGCGAGAAACTTCATTGCCAAATTTTTCAATAATATTATCCGGCAGCGAAGCATAATTAAAACGCTCCATTTTAATTGCACTCGAAAGCTGAGAAGCAATATAATCAACATGCCTGCTTGATAAATTGTAGCTTGGCGAAACAACAACTTTGTTTACATACGAAACAACTTTCTTTTTGTATGTGCTTTGTGCCACAAGAGAATTTGAAACAAAAAAACACAGCACTACAAATGCAATGAGATTTTTCATAGCAGTTCTCGCATATAATGATTGAAAAAATGATTTAATAAGAAGTTTTGGCAGGAAAACTTTGCGTAATACATTTGAAAAGCTCCAAAAATTTTAACGCAAAAGTGAAAATTGTGGGCGCTCATGGGATCGAACCAAGGACCTCCTGCTTGTAAGGCAGGCGCTCTAAACCAGCTGAGCTAAGCGCCCTAAAAAATACCATCAAATATACAAAATAATAATCCCCCGAGCAAGAAAAAATCTAGTAGTGTCTCACTTTCAATTCAATCGTCATGCCCGAAGGTTTCAATCGGGCATCCATAAAATACCTGCCCGCCATTATAATTTATAATTGGCAGGCAGGGATTCCCGCTAAAAATCTGCGGAAAGGATGTATTGGGTATGATTATATTTCAAACTGAGACACTACCAAAAATCTGATAATGCTATGGAAATTATGTATGGTTTATCGAACTACTTCCTGCAAAGGTCTGCCGTCTATTGTTTCAGGAAATGAAAAACCAGAAAACTTCGCAAGTGTTGGAGCAATATCTGCGGAATGAACTTCACGCTCAATTTTTTGCGCCTTAGCGCCATTCCACCAAATTACCAATGGAATATTCGTATCATATTTATACGGCGTACCGTGGCTTGTTCCGTAAGTTTTAGATGAAATTAAACAATGCTCGCGAATAAGATATTGAAAATCTTCTCCGCGCGGAGGATAATAACTGTGACGAAATTTATTGATATATGGTTTTAACGATTCATCATTGCTGATAAGTTCATTGCGGAAATAAAGTTCAGAAAATATTCCCGTTGCAATCATCCCTTCGCGCACTCGCTGTTCTAACCGCAGCCGATCCCATCCATAATGCGTAGCGGCTCCGTAATTCAAAAAATTATTTTTAACAATAACTTTTTCTGTACTATGTAATTCGGTTTGAATGACAAATGAAAGTGAATCTACTTTTGGTTTTACTTCTTCGTTATACAGATAGCGTTTTGCAGGAAGGTTTCTATATTGCGCGTTATATTCAGGTAAAGGACAAACTGCGTGGTCTGCGCTTAATGCAATAATATATCCATCTTTCCCGACTTGCTTTTCTATTTCCTTAAAAAATTCCGCAAGATAGCCGTCCATTTTTACAATTAAATCCATAATTTCGTGGCTGTCTGGACCATATCCATGACCGACATAATCGCAATTAGATAGCGATACGCATAAAATATCCGTAACACCGCGTTTGCCGAGATTTTCAGATTTCATTGCACGCGCAGCAAAAGTTAGCAGAAATTTATCGCCGTACGGAGTCCCGGGCATTTGTTCTGCTTTTTTCCCTTTCCTAAAGATGTGCGGAAATGCAGACGACTCCCCCCATTTCTGTTCTGCATAAAAATCATCAGGTCCAATTTTTTCATACTCAGCTTCCGGTAAACTTTTTGTCCACGCATCAGGGACAATTTTTTCCACCCAATTTTCTGAATTAAAATCTTTTACCCATTGCGGTAAACTTTTAACGTAATAATCGGATGTTACCATTCCGCCGATTTGTTTGCTGTACCAATACGCTCCGTCCGGATTTTTTCCCGCCATTAAAATTGCCGCACGATCTTTTGATGAAACCGAAAATACTTTGGACTGCGGCGATTCTTTTTTCAGCCAATCGCCGATTGCAGGAACGACAAGATTTTTCGGAGAAAATCCGCCGCCTGCGCCGTCAACTTTTCCTGCCGTTGAATCTGCAACACAATACATTTCATTCATCGAAATAATATCAGTCCATTCGTTGCTGGTAATTCCGCTTTTCCATGGATAACATCCTGTGCCGAGCGTTGCGTGTCCCGGACCTGTTTCGCTTGTCGCATAATTCAAATCGGCATTGGCGTACACAATACCGGAATTCAACATTTTCAAACCGCCGGAAAAATATTTTTCGAAACGCTGCAAATAATCCGCGCGCATTTGGTCAACCGATAAAAATACAATCAGTTTCGTTTTTGGTTCTTTTGCAAAAACAAAAATCGGAATGCAAAGAAAAAAGAAAAAAAATATTTTTTTCATCAGAGAGTAATCCTTAAAGAGAGATAATAAAAAATATTACTTCCACATTGCCAGTAATGTAGAAGAAACGATAAACATTGCAAGAAAATATCCGCTGTGTATAAGAAGAAGTTTAACCGAGCGGTGTTCCAGCATATAGCTGAATGCAGAAGTCGGCGCGGAAAAACCAAACCATAAAATTAATCCGGTAAGAATTCCCTCGCCCATTGTCCGCGCGCGCATATATTCTACAAAATATGCCAGGATAAAACATGTTACTACAACAGCAAGATAGGCAACGCCGTAGTATTTTAACGCTTTATGCTGAACCTCTTCTTCAGTTTTATTTATGTACTGAAGCCAATATTTTCCGAAAAGCGCGCGGGAATACCAAAAAGTACCGATTGCAAAACTGACAAATGACGCTATGAAAATTGCAAAATAATTGATTTCCAATTTGGCAAATGCAGCAAATATTTTTATTTCAAACATTATTTGTTCTTAAAATTTAAAGAAGATAAGAAAAACGATGCGAATAACAAATTGATTAGATGGTGCGGCGATTAGTAAAAATAAAAAAATTATTTCCGAAAAATTTCAATAAAAAGATTCTTACTGTTCGTTAAACATTTTTTTCATCGGATGCCAGTAAAAATCTTTCCATCCTTGCGCAATTGCTGTTGCGTGTTCTGCAGGAACATCATAGTGCGTAAATTTTAATGTGGTTCCATTTCCTTTGGGGATAATTTCAAACACTACCGTTGAAACGGCATCTTTCTCCCAATCCGCTGCCCGCCACGACTGAACAATTTTTTTGCCGGGAATCAATTCCAAATTTTTTCCTGATGCATATCCATCATACACAGAGAACTTTCCTCCAACTTTTTTACTGATTGATGTTTTGCTGCCGGTAAATTTGGAATGTTTTTTTGAATCCATCAATGCGTCATACACATCGTGCGCGGAAATTTTGAATGAAACTGTTTGCCGAATTGTTTTAATCTTCATAATAATTCCTTCAAATTATTTCTATTTGGTGTAGAGGAATCCAACCAACTTTGCCGTCGACAAGACGAATTTTTTTCCAATTGTTAACGGCATCAAGTACTTGAACTTTGAGACCGCGGTGAATGACAAATTGATCGTTCCCTTTGTTATCGGGCGCAGATTTGATATTCGCAACATCCGTCAGTACAATTGCAAATTCAGTATTGGCTTCTCTGTGCGATTGAATTAGATAATTTGCAATTCCTGCCGTTAAGAATCCGGTCAAGACTAATCCCGTCATAAGCGAATAGCGCCGGAGAGCATAGCTTTGTGAAAATAAAAACAGGGAGAAAGAAATTAACGCAACAATGAACAACAAATACATCAGCCATAACATTGTGGTTGTAGAAAAAATTGTAAGCAGAGAATTCAGCCATCGGTAAATAAATAATTCGGGAATTGCATCAATTTTATCAATTACCTGAACGTTAGCTAACTGAAGATTAAAATCTACATCTTCGTCTGCAGGCAATAATTTTTTAGCGCGCTCATAATTTAGTATGGCGCGCGCAATATTGCCGGATTTGTAATATGAATTACCGAGATTAAAATATACTGCGCCGCTTTCAAAGCCATTCTTAACAATTGATTCATATTTTGCTATTGCGACATTGTATTTTTGTTCAAGATATAATTTATTTCCATCGTCAAAAACTTTTTGCAATTCGTTGGATTGCGAAAAAACATTTGCCGAGAATATCAACGCCATTATGAAAAGAAGCGATACAAATTTCATTATATCAGTTCCCTTTCCGCGGCAACAATAATACCGCCGGCTGTATTATACATTTTATTTTTTTCTTCTTGCGACGAGCTTGCCGGCGCAAAACGGGCGTATTCGCAGCGTTCAAGACAATCTTTTATTTTTTCAACAAGTTCCGGCGATATTTTTTTCTCAACTAATTTTTGAGTTACATTTTCAATTGAGAGTTCAGCCCGATCAATTGCCAGCTTATCTGAAACGTACTGCCACAGTGCAGAAGAAATTTCAGAGTAGAATCCATCGGCATTATTTGTGTGCAATAAACTATGCGCTTGTTTCAATCGCTTTGCGGCAAGTTTCATCGCTCGGCGTGAACGGAATTTCACTACATCGGCAGAGTCAACGATCTCTTTCCGCTTGTAAAACAGCAGACCCAAAAATGCTGCAAGAGGAATTATTGTAATTACCGCCGTCATTTCGGATGAAATAGATTCTTCGCCGCGCCGTGAAAATTTTCCCGCGTCCGTTTTAATAAAGCGAATATCCTGATTCAGTAATTTCACATCAGTTTTAGAAAAACCCGATGCGGCAGGGGAAGCTTCTGCGCTCCCTTTTTCAACAAGAACATTAAATTCGTTTGTTTTTAGCGTTACATATTTTTTTCTTGCCGGATCGAAATAGCTGAACTCAAGCGGCGGAATTGTTTTTTCACCGGGATAACGCGGAACAATGAGCCACTCAAATGATTTCGTTCCGGAAACTTCGGCGCCTGTTCGCGTTATATTCTCGCTCACTTTCGGATCGTACACTTCAAAATCCTGCGGAAGTTCAATTCTGGGAGCTTCTAAAATTTTTACATTTCCTGAACCGGTAATTGTTGCTTTAAGCGAAATCGGCTCATTCGTTTTAGCGGTCTTTTTTGTCAACGTGGCATTAAGAGAAAATTTTCCGACAGCGCCTTTGTACGAATGCGGCACGTCTGCAGCCGGAAGCGGCAGTACGGTAATTTTTATCGGCGCGCTGCTTACTTCAACAGTTGTGGTTTGTGTCGCTCCAAAAAACGGATCGTTAAAAAATTGATCAAAAATATCATTCGATCTTCTTCGAGATTGCACCTGCACCTGACAGGTGATTTGCATCGGATTTATTTCAAGCGTTCCGCTCTGCGTTGGGAAAAGAGCAGTTTTTTTTAAGATTCCGACTTGATATTGTTTGCCGTTAATTACTTCCTGTCCTAATTGTACTTGCTGCGGCATTTGTAAATCTTCGCCCCAAAAACCGGACATAGCGGGAAGTTTGTTAATTTGATAATTTACTATTCGCAGCCGAGTATAAATTTTATAGGCAACAGTAATTTGTTCGCCTTGAAATACTCTTGAACGATCTACTACAGCTCGCAAAAATAAATTATCGCCAATTTCAACATTCTCTTGTTGTGAAGACTGCGCTTGTTGTTTCGGCTGCTGCGTACTTGTTTTGGAAATAGAAATTGTAATGGGCTGCGAACGATATTCTTTCCCATCAACAGTAATTGCCGCTTCGCCGATTTTGAATGTTCCTTCATTGCGCGGCTGAAGAATATAACTGAA
>CAYXEE010000055.1:0-10293 GCA_964463935.1 uncultured Chitinophagaceae bacterium
GTACATTTGAATTGCTCTGTCGGCAACATCGCGAACGGATACAGCTTGAGGCGAAACATACCACGGAAGCGGTTTGTTCTGTAAATAATTGCTTCCAATTTTTGGAATGCTTGCTCCAAGGTCGGCATACGTCATTTCTTTATACCATCCTGAGACCGGATGAAATCCTAAATTTGATTCGGCGCCTGAACCGCCGCCAAGGTCTGCGTAAATACTATCGCTTGCTATGCCCGCGCCATAGCCGATAACTTCCGCCATTGCAAATTTTAGACGAACTCCTTTTGGCATTTTGTACGGACCAAAAACAAATCCGTGCGTAGCCGGCTGACTCCAACCCAAAGTCCACGATGGCTTTGAGCGTCCTTTCCAATATGTCCACGAAGTTTTATCGTGAAATTTTGTTACAAATGCCGTTGAATCGTTGACGCCGTTAAACGGCGTAGTTTTTCTAGTAATAATATCTAGCCACGATTGAATTTTTGAAATATCAACGTTCGCATTTTCATAGCGGTTTGTGTATGGCTGTTTTAATTTATTATTCACATCCCACACGTAGTTGCTATCCGAACCTTTCGGATAATTTGTTTGACCTTTCACAGCCAAGTTTGCATAATCAAAATGAAGCGGCAGAAAACCAACCGCACCGGGAGAATTTAATCCGCCGCGATCGCCGAGCTGAGACCATAAATCAAAAAACATAGTGTCCGGCTTCCCATTGCGATCGTGATTGTATGAAAGCCAGCGTTTCAAATCGAAACGAGCGTACATATCTTTTCTTCGCAAATCTCCTTCAGCCCATCGGTTAAACGCGCGTTCCATACCGAACATTGACGGCGTTAAACCATATCCCCAGCCGACAAACGCATCGGTATAATCAACAGTATCAACGTTCACAATATCATATTCATAGATGATGAAACTGTTGTAACCGGGATAGCTCCACACACGGCTTGTGCGCGTAACTTCAATATTAAGCAATTTTGTTTTCCACTTTGCCGTAATAATTTCTTCCGCTTCATTTGGATTGAATGCCGGATTTATTTTTCCGTTAGAAAGAAGCGGATAATTTTCTGTGCGCGTAATTGCGCCGGGTTCAACATAAACGCCGGCAACAGGAACTGATTGACCGTTTCCGATTGTTGTTACCGCACCGCACGCAACTGTTCTGTTTATACCATTTTTAAATCCGCTGATATACAAACCGCCGCCAAGCGAATTGTGATATCCTTTATATTCTTTTCTATCAATGGTAACGCTTGAATATGGCGGCCATTCCATTGATGAATGTCCTGCTACCATTCCTGCGTCGCCGCGGTCATAAGCTCTTCCCAGTTCGCCTGTGTTATACACTGTTTGATGCAGCATTCCCCGCTCGTGTTTTGCTGCTGTGCGAGTTTGCGCAGTAACAGCAATAGTGACTTCATTGTAATCATCCTGCTGTTAAATAATTTTAAAAATCTAATGAGATACCGAACGTAAACGAACGCGGCGAATTATCATATACTAAAAATGATTGATCTATTGGGAATGACCGCGCTTTTAAAGTATTATTTGCATTCCAATACAATACGCCGTTTGCCGCATCGTCAATTCCGTATTTATCGTACGACTCAATCAATAAATTAGATTGTCCCGCGTTCACTTTGGGGAATAAATACGAGTAATTCAAAATTCTTTGACTAAATACGTTAAATACTTCTGCGTAAAACACTGCATTTGTTCCAAAAAAATTTCTGATTCGTTTTGAGAATTTCAAATTTGTGTTGTATTCTGCCGGAGTTCGCGCGCCGTTTATCAGCTTTGTATTTGCCGATGATGTGTACGGTCTTCCGCTGCGCGCAAATGAATTTGATGAAATCGCAAAATCAGCCAGCGGATAACCGTCAAAAATCTGCGGACCAAATTCTTCATCTGTTTTGTAGGCAAGATTGATAATAAGATTGTTCGTTCTGTCAAAATCCAAAACAATATCGCGAATCGGCACGTTCTGCAAATCGGTTGTAATATTATTATTTTCATCGCGCGTAAATGCGGGAGATGCGTTGGAAACTGTTGCGCTTTTTCCTGTGGCATAACCGAATTGATAGTTAACAGAGCCGGTAAAATCTCCGCGCCGTTTTGTTAACGCAATTCTAAAACCGCGAATATCGGCATAATCTCTATTAAAGTACGAGTTATATGAAACGCCGACTTTTGTATCAATAAACAACGCTTGTTCAATTAAATTTTTCACATCTTTGTAATACCCGCTTACATCAAGCGTAAATCCTTCGCCGAGACCCTGCGTTACGCCGACATCGTAGCTGTTTGTTGTTTGCGGCTGCAAAAGCGGATTGCCGAGCGTAATCGGCGTGCTTGTTCCCGGTTGAATTGTTGTTGCAACAATGTATTGAAACGCCGGACGCTGCATAAACGAACCGTAATTTAAATGAAATACTGTACTAATTGTAATTGGAAATGAAATTCCGATACGCGGCTGCAATCTTCCAAGAATGGGCGGCGTTGCTTTCGGCGCGCGTTCAGGATCGCGAATGTTCGACGTACTTCCGGTTGAATCCGGCACGCCGAACGGATTGAATTGATCAATGTAATAATCTTTATTTGCGCTCCAGAGATCGAAACGCAAACCGACATTAGCAATCATTCCTTCAAATTCCATTTTATCCTGCGCGTATAATCCAAGCTCTAACGGATACGATGTATATTTTCTTGTTTGCAGCGTTGCGCTTGTGTTGTAATAATTATTCGCTTTAATAGAATAGGAATTAAACTGTACGCCGAAATTCAACAAATGCGATTTTGTAACTTGGCTTGTTAACGATCCTTCAAACGAAACTGTTAATGTTTTTTCATCGCGGAAATCATCCTGTCCGATATGATAACTGAACAAATCTGGTCCCGTTACAGGTTTGGTAACAATGGTATTTGTGTTTTGCTGAGAATAGATGAGCGAATCGGGAAGCGAATTCGGCCACGGCACAGAACCGAAATTAAGTTTGGTTTGAAGCGAATTTAATTTCAATTCATAAAATGTGCTGGAACTTAATGCCTGCGTAAACCGCGCGCCAAGCTGCGTATTAGCTGTTTTTTGATATTGAATGGCAATCATTCTATCCCACAGCCAATTGTAATATCCGAGTCCGTTGGAACTAGGAAATACGTTAGAATAATTTTGCACATAACCGCCGCTGATGCGAAGCGTCATTCCATCGCCAAGATCGCTTGCAACATTTCCCATTACTTGCTGCTGCAAATCCGGTTTTTCCGTTGGAAACATTGGATTAACAACATTGGAACGAACAGCGACAAACATCCTCATTTTTTCATTCAGCGGTCCGCCTGTCCCGCCTTCAACAGAATAATCAACATCGCTCCAATAATTTTTATTTAAATCGCGCTTCATCTGCATTTTCCAAAGCGTCATTGCCACTTGAAGCATTACCGCGGTATCTTTTGCGTAACCGTCTTTTGCATTTCCCATACTTACAAAATACGGCTGATTGTTATTATCCGGATCGCCGGTTTTCCAGATTGCCGCATCTAACAATTTCACCAAATACGCATTGGAGCTTGCATCGTACACGCTGGGACCAAAATGTTTTCTTCCCGGCGCTCGCATTCGCGTTTCAAACGATGAACGCCACTTATCAGATCTTCCTTCTTTCATAGAAATATTAACAACGCCGGATTGAGCATTTCCGTATTGCGCTCCAAAACCGCTGGTAATAACTTCAACCTCTTCCACTGCGCTCATTATCGGCATAAACGCGCTGGAGGCATCCAAAGGATTTACAATTCCCATCCCTTGCAGCGTGTATAATTCTTCGCCGCTTCTGCCGCCGCGAAAATGTCCATCCGTTACATCTGCGGCAAGTCCGATGACAGCCGCAACATCTCTCATTCCTGCAATCATTTGCACTTCTTCCGGACGAACAACTGTGCTGGTTGCAGTTTTTTCTTTTTCAACATCCGGACGAACCGATTGAACAATAACCGCTTCTTGTTCTATTACTGTCTGTTTTAATCTAAAATCTGCGCCTGTTGTTTTGTTGGAGTTAACAATTACATCGCGTTGAATTATTCTTTGATATCCGAGCATAGAAACTTGCAAATCGTATTTTCCAGCCGGAATATTCAGTATAAAATAATTTCCATCGAAATCGGTAATTGCGCCAATAGTCGTTCCTACAACAAGAACATTTACGCCGATAAGCGGTTCGCCTGTTTGCTGGTCTATTATTTGACCGGAAATTTTGCCCGTTGTTTGCGCAACAAGAATATTTCCGAGCAGCAAAAGAACTAGCATGCTGAAAACGAAACGTGAACTTCTCATCGTTTCTTTTCTCCGTAGTATTTTATTGTGTAGCATTATGTTGAATCCTTTAAACCAGTGAGTAAATCAGGTATTTCATTTTTTTTGAATATTATTTTAGCAGCATCATTTTTAGCAGCAGTGTTTTTTCTCCGTACTGCAATTTTCCAAAAAAAATTCCGGAGGATAAATGCGAAGCATTGAATTGCACGGAATAATTTCCTGCAGATTTATTTTCATTAACAAGCGTTGCAATTTCTTTTCCAAGAACATCATAGATTTTTAGTGTAACGAATCCCCCTGCCGCTTCGCGGCTTCCCCCTTGTAAAGGGGGATTAAGGGGGATTTGATAATTAATCGTTGTTGTTGGATTAAACGGATTTGGATAATTTTGCTCCATACGGAATTCCGTGGGAATATTTTTTGATTCTTTGAATACTGAAGTCGGCGGATTAAATGCCGGCTGTACGGGAATCCAATCATCCGTAAATGCCGGGCTGTGCGAATTTTTTCCAAAAATATTCTGCATTGTATATGTTGCGGCGGCGGAATCTGTTAACTGTGAAGACCACGCAACACGCTGCGCAGGAAGAAATCCCGGACCGGTGCATTTATATTCTGCATACAACGCGGGAGTTACATTCCACGATAACCAGCCCGCAGAATTTAACGTTGCCGGCTGATATGTATTGATGAATACTGTGCGAGGCGCAGATTGCCACGGACGTCCAAGATAAAACGTTGTAATCGCCGCGCCGTTAAATCCCACAGCTGCGGATGAAATTGTGCAGTTTGTAAATACATAACCAAATTTGGAAAGCGGCTCGGTTGATGCAGCGGTAATTGTAGCGCCGTTTCGGTTAATGTATAACGTACAGCTGTCGAACAGCACAATATTTCTTCCAAAAATAAAATCTACATTTCCTTCTATGTAACAATTTTTATGGTACGTTCTTCCGACTCCGCTTCCGCCCCACGTATAATATGTATCTTGGAAGCCGAGAAGTTTGCAATTGTAATACGCCTGCCGGTCTCCATTTACACGAAGCGCAACCGCCTGCTGATTTGCGACTGAGCCGTCGTTCTGCACAGTATTTTGAAATGTAATATTCATTGCCGTAAAATCATTTGCATCAATGGCGACGCTTTGCGATGTAGAAGTGCCGAGTCCCGGCTTCCCTGCGTAATCATCGTACGTTAAAATTGTACTGTCGCGGTTTTCGCCGACAAGCACAACATTTACTTTTCCCGATGCGAGCGTAATTTTTTCTTTATAGATTCCTTTTTTTACATAGATAAAATATTTTCCGGTATAATTTGAAGGAACAGCATCAAACGCCGCTTGAACTGTTGAATAATCTCCTCCTTCTTTCGCAACAACTTTTACAACATCGGGCGCAATTTGCTGAGTTGTAAAATTTACTTCGCTTCCGTATGCAGTTCCCAATCCATTTGTTGCATATGCGCGAACATAATATTTTGTATTCGGCTGCAAACCGGTAAGCGCGCTGGGAAAAGAACCGATTCCCGTTCCGCTGAGTGTTTTATTATCGAAAATTGTCGGAGAAGTTGATGTACTCCAGCAAATTCCGCGCGCAGTAACCGTATCGCCGCCCCACGCCGTAACATTGCCGCCTCCCGTTGCTGTTACTGCCAAAATATTTGAAATTGAAGTTGTCGTTACTGTAGGAATTGTTTTTGCTGCAAGCGTTGTAAAACTTAATTCATTTCCGTACGCCGTGCCGGCGCTGTTTGTTGCATACGCGCGAACATAATACGTTTTTGCCGGAATGAGATTTTGTGCAACGCTTAAAAATGAACCCGAACCGTTGCCATCAATACTTTTATTTTTTTCTATCGTCGGCGTTGAAACCGTATCCCAGCAAATTCCGCGCACGGTAACAATTCCGCCGCCGTCGCTGGAAATATTTCCGCCGCTGAATGCAAACGTAGTAGAAATATTTGAAACAGAACTTGTCGCCAGTATCGGCAGATTTACAACGGCATTTCCTGTTGTTGTTCCGGTAATGGTTACATTTTGAAGCAGTAAATATTTTCCTGTGTTGCTGGAAGTTTGATTATGAAGCCACGGATACACACGGATAAAAAATCCTTTTCCGCTTTCCACAGAAATATTTACAAAAGCAATTGCAGAATCAAACGCTGTATTATTCGGAAGATTTGCCGCGCCTGCGTAAATTTCTGTCTTTGTTGCAAATGTAGAATCCGCAGAAATAAAAACTTTCGCGCGCATACTGGAGCCGCCGTTTCCGGCAAGATATAATTTTACATTTTTTACAGTAAACGAAATTCCCGCTTTCGGGCGCGCTGTAAATTGAATGTACACAGTATCAATCGGCGTTGTTTGGCTCAGCGGCCACGCATTTCCAACAATGCGCGTGCGTTGACTGCTGTTATATCCTGTGTATTGATTTATTTCCATATTATTCAGCAGTTGGTTGTCGCCGTTTACTTGTCCCGAAGTTACAGAACTTACAGTCGTAGTCGCGCTTAAAGTCCACACAACAGAAGCCGTATCTTGTGAAAAAAGATTTACAGAAACTACGACAGTTAATAAAATCGCAATTAGTATAATTTTAATTTTAAGACTCATACTTGCCCGCAATAAATTATTTCGTTAAAATCATTTTTTTATTTACAGAAAATGCGCCTGCTTGCAGCCGATAAAAATATATTCCGCTGCTTAATTGCGATGCGTTGAATGCAACCGAATAACTTCCCGCAGATTGCTCTTCGTTTACAAGCGTTGTTACTTCTCTTCCCAGCGCATCATAAATTTTTAATGTTACCCTCGCCCCTTCCACTCTCCCTAAAGGAGAGGGGTTAGGGGAGAGGGTATATGAAATCGTTGTCGTGGGATTAAACGGATTGGGATAATTTTGTTCAAGAGAAAATCCTGCCGGGACTTTATTGGAAGTTTTAATTACTGAAGTTGTACCGTTTTCAATTTTTCCCGCCCCTGCGCTCGCCTTTACAATTTCTTTTACTTGCTGCGCATCAGTCGGCGTGTATGAATATGATTCCGAAGGATCAAAACTGTAGCCGTTCAAATTTTCTACAATTGCGCCGGAATTATCGGTAAAATTATTTAATCCTTTCAAGTATCCAATCGGATCGCCGCTTAACGTACCGCCCGGATCATTCACTTGAGAAATCAATGTCGGCGTAGGAGTATTTTCAAAATAATTTGCTTCAACAAGAAGATGCGCGCCGCACGTACTTCCGATGCCGTAACCCCCTTTGTCTGCTCCAACAACTCCAACGCCTGTGTAAAGGTTATTCAAAATGTGCGCTTTGCCGTACCGCGCGCGCGGATGACGCGAGTATGTTCCATCGAACCAATTGCGATAATAAGTTACGCGCATTGCAACATCGCCGGTTTCACTAACGGAATGACCGAGCAGACAAGTTTTTCTGTGATTTGTAAAATAATTATACGAAAGCGTTATGTTGTACGAACCTTTCTTTACATCAAGAAGTCCGTCGTGGCTGCTTCCGCTGATATCAATACTCGGACTGTCGGTAAACGAACAATGATCAACCCAAACATTATTTGAGCTTTCAACCGAAACGGCGTCTTTCTCTCCAACTTTGCAATCTGCAAATGTTATGTTGTGAATAATAATATTGCTGGATTCTACAATTTTAAAACCAAAACCTTGTATTTTAGCATCAGTACCAAGTCCGATAACGGAAACATTTTTTGTGCGCTTAATACTTATTGCATCGGGATAACCGATTACCGTGCCGGAAACATAGAGAATTATCGGCAGACCGGGATCGCTTGTTTTTTCGCGCAATCTCATAATATCCGCCATTTGCTGCGCGCTGGTAAGAATTATTTCCGTGCCGCCCTTTCCGCCGGTTGTTCCGCCGCCAAGCGAAGCAAAACCAAACGGAATAGAATCCGGCACAATAATTTGGTCGACGCCGTTTCCTTTCAGCGAAATAGAAATTTCATCTGCGCCGCCGCCGTTGTGAGAAATTGAACCGCTGTAATTTATTTTTTCTGTCGGCGTAAATCGTACAAAAATTGTTTTAGCATCAATTGTGGAATTTGTGTACGAAACCGTAATTGCAGAATCGAAACCGGAACCGCTTGATAATGAAATTTCAAAACCTTTTGCGGCTTTCAGATTTACAGAACTTGAAGCGGGAATTAAATGCTGCGCAATAAGTTGATACGATTTTTCATTGGAAACTTTATTTACCACAACATTACCGAACGAAATTGAAGCGGCGTTAACAGAAATTCCCGGCACGGCAAGCGTTGTTGCATTCGCAGTTCCCGTATTTACATTATTATAGTTGTGCGAATTTCCACTGCCGATATTATATTCAAACACGGCAAAATAATATTTGCTAGCAACAGAAAGCCCCGCAACAACAACGGAAGAACCTGCGCCGTCGTACACAACTTTATTTCCATTCCCTTGATTTAACGCCGCAGAAAAATTGCTGTCCACCCCGCTTATTTCTACGCCGTCCGTCGAAAGAAAATTTACCGCGCTGTCTTTTCGCGCAACCACAATTCTGCGATTTCCATTTCCGCCGCTAAAGTTCAAAGCAACAGATTTTCCTGTAATTGTTCCGAGCGTAATTGCAGATTGTGTTAAAGGTTCAGCAGCAAGCGAAATTCCAATAACAGTAACTAATTTAGAAACAGCATTTTTACTTTTATTCGTAATTACATCTTCAACCAATCCCGAGGCAGAATTCGGCGCAAATTGCGTGTAGATATTTGTTTTTGAAACTGTTCCGCTGACGGGAGAAATACTAACGGAATCAAAATAATTCGCGCTGTCTTTGCCGACCTTAAATCCCTTTGGCGCTGCAACAATAAGATTTTCAATTAGATTGATTGCCGAAACCGAATACGTTGTTCCGTTAGACAATGAGCCGCTTACCGTTGAAGAAAAATTCGGAAGCGAATTCGCCGAAACAGAAATTAGCGGCGCAGTTGCATTCAGCGTTGTACCGGAAACCGAAACGGAATTTGCAATAACATATTTTCCTGTTGTTGCCGTATTGTACCACGCGTACACTCTTACATACAATGAGCGTCCGCCGGATACAACAATATTCGGCGATACGGAAACATTCGGCGATGAAGGAGCGGAACTGCTCAGCGTTAACGTATTTCCAATTTTTGTTTTTATTGCAAATGTAGAATCCGTTGAATAATAAATATTTGCAGACATTCCGCTGCCGCTGTTTACATATAATTTCATTGAAACCGATGCAACGGTAAAATCAAACGCAGATTTCGGCGAAACAACAAACTGCATATACCGCGTACTATTTTCAGCGCTTTCTGCTGTCCATGTTCCCGCTGTTCCGGTCGGACTGCTGCGCTGAACGCCGCTGCTGTACGAAACTTGCATATTCGTTAACTGCTGATCTAACGCCGTAACATCTCCCGTAACAACTGCCGCTTGATTTGCCGTTAATGCCCATACCGCAGAAGATGGATTCTGCGCCATTGACAATGAAACCAAGAAAAATCCGATAACAAAACTTCTAAAAATTTTTTTCACTTTTTCTGCTTTCGTTAAAAAATATTTATTTCATCACAGTCGCTTCTTTGTTGCTGAAAACTTCCGCCGCGCAGCGTGTAATAATATACGCCGAAGGCGTATCCCTGTCTGCCGTCAGTGTCGCCGCTTTGAAAGACATCCCGGATGCTAAATTTTTTGAATTGAATACAACAGAACAATTTTCTGCTTCTTGTACTCCATTCGCCAATGTTTCAATCTCTCTTCCAATAGCATCGGAAATTTTTATTGTTCCCCTCACCCCTTCCCCTCTCCCTTAGGGAGAAGGGAAGGGGTGAAGGTATATGAAATTGTTATTATCGAATAAACGCCTGCCCACCAACAATAAATTTAGGATGGCAGGCGGTGAATTCGGATAATTTTGTAACTGATGTTACGCATTGAGTGAATAATTAGCCACGACCT
>CAYXEE010000056.1:0-10134 GCA_964463935.1 uncultured Chitinophagaceae bacterium
CCTTTGGGGACTAAAGTCCAACTATTTTTGTTTCTGTACTCTACCCCGACCTGAAGGTCGGAGCTATTCAGGAATACTGTTGCGTAACATTAATGAATGATAGTAAAGAATAATTAAAGGAGAACTTTCCGTGAAATCCATTGCTTCTATATTCACACTCTTCATATTTCTTTTTTCATCAATACTTGCCGGGACAACCGGTAAATTATCGGGCAACGTTGCAGATTCGCGCACAGGCGAGCCGCTGGTTGGCGTTAACATTGTTATTGTTGGAACACAAATGGGTGCGATAACAGATATACATGGCGACTACGCAATTATTAGCGTTGTGCCGGGAACTTACACCGTGCGCGCATCAATTATCGGTTACGCGCCGATGTCGCAAACGCAAGTCCGCATAGATATTGACCAGACTACGGCGATTAACTTCAAGTTACAAGAAGAAGCAATTCAACGAGATGAAGTAATTGTTGTTGCAGAGCGCCCCGTTGTTCAACAAGATGTTGCTTCTACGCGCGCAAATATTAGCGTAAAAGAAATTGAATCGCTTCCTGTTGCAAGCGTAAATGCGGTTGTAGGTTTACAGGCAGGTATTCAAAGCGGACTTGTTATTCGCGGCACTAACAATGCAGATCAAACGGCATTTATGGTAGATGGTTTAACGCTTCGAGATGAACGCACGAATCTTCCATACACGGGAATTAGCTTAAGTTCTATTCAAGATATTCAAGTTCAAACCGGAGGATTTAATGCAGAGTACGGCAATATTCGTTCCGGGGTTGTTAATGTTGTTACAAAAGAAGGCACGAACGATAAATATACATTTTCAGGTACGCTCCGTTACAGTCCGCCGGCGGCTAAAAATTTCGGACAATCAGTTTACAATTCTAACTCATATTGGATTCGTCCTTACGTTGATCCTGCGGTTGCATTTACCGGTACGGGAAAAACGTATGACCCGGGAGCTTGGGATTATTTTACACGGCTGCAATATCCGTATTTTGAAGGATGGAATGCAGTCTCTGAAACAACCTTAAAAGATGCCGATCCGACAAATGATTTAACGCCGGAAGCGTTGCGGCAGTTATTCTTATTTCAGCACAGACGACAGGGAGATATTGTAAAACCGGATTGGGATATAGATATGGGATTCGGCGGACCTGTTCCTGTTATTTCCCAGGATCTTGGAAATCTTCGGTTCTTTGGTTCATACCGGCAATCGCAAAATATGTACGTTATTCCGCTTTCAAGAGATTCGTATAATGATTACAACGGGCAAATTCGTATTACGTCTGATATTTCCGGCGGTATGAAACTAATGATTCAAGGAATTACAGGAAAACAAACCGGTACAAATGATAATAATTCAGGACTTGGGGGTTTGTTTACCAGCGCATCGGAAATTGCTTCGGTGTTAGACCGAGTTAGCTACATTGATGTTCGTATTTACAATCCGGAATATTTTGCGCCGTCTACAATTTCCATGTATAGTTACGGTGGAAAATTTACCCATGTTCTTTCTTCGCTTTCCTATTATGAAGCTTCCGCTCAGTATCAACAATATAAATACAGCACCAATCCCGGAACGGCAAGAGATGTAACAAAAAAATATTTGTTCGGCAACAGTTATTATGTAGATGAAGCTCCGTACGGATTTGCAGAAGCAACCGCGGGAAGAATTACCTATTCCAATGGAACGGGATTCAGTAATTCGCGGGATTCAAGCAGCATTGGAACGTTTACTTTAAAATTTGATTACAATAATCAGATTAATAAATATAATAATATAAAAACCGGCGTTGAGTTTAATTACTCCAACAACAATATTTCGTACGGCGTAAGAGATTATTTTGTGAACTTAACAACCGTTTCAAAGTGGAAAACAAATCCATTTAGAATTTCTGCATACGCTCAAGATAAATTTGAGTATGAAGGTATGATTGCAAGTTTCGGACTGCGTTTTGATGTTTCCGACCCAAATGGAGATTGGTATGTGTTTAATCCGTACACCGATGTTTTCTCGGGAACAAAATCTCTCGGAATAGATACGCTGCTGGCAAAAGAAAAAATTGAAAGAAACGTAACATTAAGTCCGCGTTTAGGCGTCGCATTTCCGGTTACAGAATATTCAAAATTGTTTTTCAATTATGGACATTTTCGTTCAATGCCGACGCCCGAAAATCTTTACTTAGTCCGCCGCGATCCGAAGACCAATAGAATTTCGCGGTTAGCAGAGCCGAACAACACTCTTCCCAAAACAGTTGCATACGAGCTGGGCTATGAACACAGTTTGTTCAATGAATATCTAATTCGCGTTGCCGGTTATTACAAAAATGTAACCGACCAAATTACCACGGTAACTATCGTTGGACGAGACGCCGCAAAAGTAAATTATACAATATCAAAACCGAATTCGTACGAAGATATTCGCGGGTTTGAACTTACGCTTTCCCGCAACCGCGGCGAGTGGATAACGGGTTTTTTGAATTATACCTATATGGCTCGTTCGCTCGGCAGATTCGGCTATCAATTTAACTACGAAAATGTTGCAGACCAAAAAATTTATGAGCGCGATTTCAAAACGCGCGATTTGTATCAAACAAAACCTATTCCAGCTCCGTATGCGCGTATCAGCGTAGATTTCTTTACGCCAATTGATTACGATCCGCTCGGCTCATCGTTCTACGGCGAAAATTCTTTAACCAATGATTGGCGTTTGAACTTAACAGGAAACTGGGCATCCGGAAGTTACTTTACGTGGACCGGAACAAGCGGCGGTTCGTTAATAGGCGTGCAGTATAATGTTCAGTACCGCGATACGTGGGGATTGAATATGCGGTTAAGTAAAAATTTAAAATTCGGCAAAACAAACATTCAATTGTTTGTTGATGCGCAAAATCTGTTGAACATTAAAAACTTTTCCCGTTATGGATTTACCGACGGAACAGATTATGAAAATTATATGCGTTCGCTCCATTTAGAAGATGGAATTGTAGATAACAGATTCGGCTACATCAATATTCCCGGAAGCGATAAGCCGGGCGATGTTCGCAAAGAGGGCGCAGAGTACACTCCAATTGTTGCAGTTGGAAATCTTTCTTCCGTCAGCAATATTGTTTCTGCCGCAATTTATTATGATGCTTCACAGAAAAAATATATGGAATACAAAAATAATGCGTGGTCGGAAGTTGAATCAGGCAGAGTCGGCAAAATTCTAGACGATAAATCATATATTGATATGCCCAACATGAATTATTTTGTATTCTTAAATCCGCGGGATATTTTCTGGGGAATTAAATTGAGTTTTGAATTTTAACACAGTGTATTTTTAAGAGGAAATTATGAAAAAATTTTTATCACTCATTCTTTTTACAGCTGTTTCTGCAGCGTTTTTATCGGCTCAGGAAACCCGATGGATGAGCGTCGGTTCTTTGCATAATTATTATTCAAGTTATGGATGCGAAAGAGAAGAAGGAAGAATTTTGCAGCAGCAAGATGGTTTGCGCTGGCCTGCAATTTACAAAAATCAAGATATGCAGGCGGCAAAAGGTTTGTGGATTGCAGCGACAAATTACAACGATCCTGTAAAAGGAAATTTTTTGCACAAAGTTGTACATTCTGGTCCGCGTGTTTCAGGAGTCGGAGAATTTTTTCCTGTGCGATTTAAGCTAATAAGCAAATATGAAGCGCCGATAGTTTCGGTTAATGGAAGTCCGACGGCATTAACAACGGTTGATATAGACAGCGTAGATCCAAATCTTAAATACGATAGAATTATTGATAACGTTGTTCATACAAAAATCGGTTTAACAATGCAAAGAAAAATTATCGGATACAGCCAGCAGTTTCACGATAATTACATTATTTATGATTACACATTTACCAATACGGGAATAATTGACGACAAAGGAACAACGCGTCCCGCAGCAACATTAACCGGCGTATATTTTTACTATCAATATCGTTATTCGGTTTGCGCAGATACGCGCTATGTAATTGGAAACGCAACCGGTTGGGGAATTAACGCAGTGAACGATGTTCGCGGCGATACTTCAAATCCCGGTCCGGCAAAATATTTTGCAAACAATTTAGATAACAACGATATTCGCGCTAGCTTTACTTGGCATGGAAAATTTCCGAGTTTTACCCAGTATGATAATATCGGCGGACCAATATGGACTCCATATTACGATAAAACAGATACCGTTGGTCGTCTCGGCGCGGCGCAGTTTGTAGGCGTAACAACAATCTATACGCAAAAAACTCCAACGGATACTACAAATGACAAAGGACAGCCATCGACAACTGCGTATGAAGAATCAGACGGCGTATATCAAAGAAACAATGACCACAACAATGCCGTTGCCAATACCGGCGAATACGGATGGATTACAAAAGGGCGCGTTCTTCCCCGCCATGCGGATAAAGTAACACAAACCGGAGATCCTTCGCTCGGAACTTCAGGCGGATATTCCATTGCTAATGGTTATGGACCTTATACAATCGCGCCGGGACAATCAATTCGAATAGTAATGGCGGAAGCTGCGAACGGATTAAGCCGAGACAGCGCTATTGCTATCGGACGAAGATATAAACAGGGTCAAATTACCGCAGCGCAAAAAAATGATTTGGTGTTTACGGGAAAGGATTCTCTCTTTAAAACATTTAGAAGAGCGCTGGTAAATGTTGCTTCTAATTATACTATTCCACAACCTCCGCCGCCGCCCGCAACATTTAGCGTTAATTCCGGTCCGGGCAGCATACGTCTTGCCTGGACTCCAAACAGCGCCGGAACTCCCGCTGTAGATGGATGGGAAATCTGGCGTGCTGAAGGTCGTTATGACAGCGCATACAGTAAAATTGTAGCGTTACCGGCTTCTGCTACAAGCTACAAAGATACATTAGCGAAGTACGACGTGGCATATTATTATTATTTAACTGCAATCGGCAAAGCATCAGATAATAATGGCGGCGCGAATACGCCATCCGGAGCGCTGGCAAGCAGCCGCTATTACACGCAAACGTACGATCCGGCATACAGAAAACTTCCCGCCGCGGGTTCATTGGCGGAAGTAAAAGATAAAATTGTTATTGTTCCAAATCCGTACGTAATCAATGGAACTCCGGGACAATTATTGTATCCTGGCGAACCCGATAAAATCGTTTTCAAAAATGTGCCGGGCAAATGCACCATAAAAATTTATTCTGAGTTAGGAGAATTGATTAAAATAATTCCCAATACAGATGAAGCGGGTTCTGTAGCGTATGATATGACAACATCATCAAACCAGATTATTGTCAGCGGCGTGTATATTGCGGTTGTAGAAACTCCGAAGGGAGAACGAGGGATATATAAATTTGTTGTCATCCGCTAATAGAAGAAAGAGAATACAGATATGAAAAAAATATTGTTCTTAACAATGGCAGTTTTGGCTGCCGGATTATTTACCTCATGCGAACAAACGACTGGTTCAAGCGCATACGATTCGCAATGGTCGCCGTTTGAAAACACAACGTGGAATATTACCTATCCGTACGGCGCATCGACAATGATGGAAGACTTTATTAAAACAAACGGCGGAATAAAATTTAAAGCATTTGTTGCAGATACCGGAGCGTACACATATACATTTATTCCATCAGGAATGTATGTGGTTTCCAATATTGAAACGGCAAAATCCGCAGCATTATCTTTTACCGTAAAAATTACTAGCGCACAAGATACCATTGCATTGCAAGCGGGAGGAAACGCGCTGCACACATTTGGTTCGTTAAGCGGTTCTGTTCAAACAAAGGGTCCATTGAAATCTGATCCGACGAAAATAGACACAGTCTTCACATTGCCGGTTGCATTTACAACAGAATCTGCTTCGTTTTTGCTGAAACATTCGCCCGATTCGTGCAGCCGCCAATTTAAGATTACATTAAAAGTTGATTGGAAGGCATTTATCGGCGGAACTCCCGCCGGAGCATTGCCGAAAAATAAAAAATTAAACATAGAATTTTCTAACATAGTAATGCGCGCCGAAGGCGTGACGATACTTAAATAGTAAAGAGCAGGTACGCTATGAAAAAATACATTTTGCTTTTTGTGTTGGTTCTTTCAGCGGTTACAATAAGCGCGCAAAACAGAAAATTAGCGCAAACCGGATTAAAATTTTTAGATGTCAGTACAGATCCGCGCGCTGTTGCATTAGGCGATGCAATGACAGCTGTTGAAGGAAATTCAACTTCGTTGTTTTACAATCCTGCGGCATTTGCGAGAATGAGCAACGCAATACATACATCATTCGGCAGCACGCAATGGATTGCCGACATCAATCACGTTCACGGCAGCGTAGCAATCAATACGCCGAACAATGATTATGGCGTGCTTGGCGTTACGTTTCAATCGGTAGATTACGGAGAAATAACGCGCACAGTGTACACAAATTCCAATGGCGATGGATACATGAAAATGGGAACATTCTCCCCCGCAGCGTTTTCAATTGGTATGGGTTATGCAAATGCGCTTTCCGATAGATTTTCAATCGGCGGAAGAGTTGCATTTAATATGCAAGACCTCGGCGCCGGATTTGCTTCATTAGACGGTAATAAGAATCCGATTAGCAGTAAAAACCGCGTTGAAGTTTTCTCGTTCGATTTTGGAATGTTTTATAAAACCGGATTGAAAAGTTTAAATTTTGCGATGAGTGTAAGAAATTTTTCGAAAGAAATAAAATATCAACGCGAAGGATTTCAACTTCCGCTTACATTCCGTATCGGACTTTCTGCTAATGTAATGGACTATATTCTTGATTCGCCCGATACTGATCCTTTTCTGTTAACAGTAGATGCAACGAATCACCGCGACTACCCTGAAACAATCGGCATCGGCGGCGAATATCTGTTTATGAAAATACTCGCTATCCGCGGCGGATATTTATTCGGTTATGACGAGCAGGGATTTAACGCAGGAATTGGTGTGAAACAAACAATAGCCGATTTAGGCATCGGCGTAGATTATACATATACGCCATTCGGAATTTTTGGCAATGTAAATCGTTTTGCGCTGCAACTTTATTTCTAAAATTAAAATGGTACGTAATCGTATGAAAACAACATTATCAATTTTTACGCTGTTCTTTGCCGCCGCTCTTTTCATTACCGGATGTAAAAAAGAAGCTCCGCAAGGAATTTATGATCCGAATTATCAAAACAGCGTAGTTGCGCCGGTTGTTACTTCGGTAGCTCCCGAAACACATCCATATATTCTTTCCGGTATAACAACTATACTTATTAACGGCAGCGGCTTCGGAACGGATACGTCTAAACTGCGCGTATATTTTAACAGTACTGCGGTAAAAATTTCGTCCATAACGCCGACGCAAATAAAAATTCTTGCGCCGATTATGATTCAAGATTCTATAAAAATAAGAATTTTAACAACAGGAGCAGATAAGTTTTCTTCGCTGAATTATGTCAACATTCGTTCTGCATTGGTTCAAGTTAAAGAAGTTGATACAACGCAGCACATACCCGCTGCAATTACGTTTAATAACTTGCAAAAAGCAACGGAAACAGTCTCGGAATTTACAAAATAACGCAAAGCGGCGGTTTCAGCGAGTTTGCGCTTCCTTCTTCCGGCGCGCTGCAAGCCGAGCCGCGTTTTAGCGGAATGAAATTTAAAGGCGATTCAATTTATGCGGCACGAAGAGCGCGATTGATTGTTTCACGCAACAGCGTTACAAGAGCAATGAATATTTTTAACGCTTCTTTTCCCTCATCGCAGCTTCCCACGGCAGTAGAAGATTTTGATTACGATTCTAAGAAACTTCTTTGGGCTGGCGGTACAACTGTTAACGGCGGAATTATGAGAATTGATTCGTTAAAAAATGTTACTAGATTTACTTTGGCTGGGAAAATACAATCCATTCGCTTTTATGGAAATGCGCTCTACGTAAGCGGAGAAGACTCGGATACTTCTGCCTGCGTAGTTAAAATTCCTATTGATGGCAGCAATGCTTTGGGAACGCCGGAAAAATATTTTGATTTATCCGCGCTTGTGGGAAATAAATTCAATAAAACGTACGGCATTACTTTTGATAATAATGGAAATCTTTATGTTGGCACGGATGCCGCTCCCGGTATTTATGTTGTTGCGCCCGATAAATCTGTGCAGCCATTGTATAATGGAGTAATCGGCGGCAGTTGTACATATTTGGCGTGGGGAAAAGATTCTTATTTATATGTTGTACGAGATAAAGCAATTGGTACAAATACGCCGACAGGACTATTTAAAATTGATATGCTCGGTAAATTAAGCGCGCCGTATTACGGACAATAACTAATATTTATGTTGCAGCGTTAATAAATCACTCACATCCACTAATAAATAGGAGGTAAAAAATGAAGAAAAATATTCTTCTTGTTGTTTCAATAATGCTGGTTTTTACAGCATCGCAAGCGCAATATACATGGGATCAAACGTTCCCAAGCGATACGCTGATTAGAGCTGTTCAAACTCACGGCGTAGCAGTAGATCCGGCAGGGAAAGTTTGGGTTATTCCTTTCTCGCTTATTAGAGGCGACAGTGTTATGCAAGCCAATGGCGTTAAAAGAGCTGTAACAGGAATCCGCGTCTATAATGCAGATGGTTCATCGGCATCGTTTTCTCCAATTTCAATAATAAATGTTAGCGGAGTTAACGATACGCTTTTTTCTGCAACCAGCCAGCGCGGTATCAATAGAGATAAAGATGGAAATATTCTTTATACATACGGCGGATTTTTGTATCGCATAAACTATAAAACCGGCGCAGGAATGGCGAAGCTTGCAATTATTCCAAACTCTCCAGGCGTTCAGGTTGCAACAGATACTATTGGAAATATATTTACTGCGTTTGTTTTACAGAATGTAGGTCCAATCCAAATGTTTGATGCTTCTTTTGTAAAACAAGGCAATGTTACCGATACAAGCCGTTTCTTTTCCCGTGCAATTGCTTGTAATAAAGCCGGGGACAAAGTCTATTACGCAGGATATACCTCGCATAGCGTAATTCGTTATACCGGCGATCCGCTGTTTGGGTTCACTGCAGATACTGTATTAAAAGGTTTTGATTGCGAATCAATCAATCGCCATGGAAATACAGATATGCTTTGGGCGGCATCCGGTTCCGGTAATGATATGCCGAACCGCCATTGGGAAGTAAAAACAAACCTTATATCGCATACATGGTATCTTTGGAATCCCGATAATAATAAATTGGTAGATAGCATTAGTTGGGCTGGCGGATTTTTAACAAGCACTGCAGATAGCGCTGCAATTCGTCCACGCGGCGTTGCAACAACAATGAAAGGCGACACAGTGTATGTTGCAATGTTCGGATCAAAAGCAGGAATGTTTCCCGTTCAACGTTTTGTAAAAAAACCTTTATCAGTGCGTCGCGAAGAAGCTCTTGTTGCTGAAAACTTCTCGCTGAGTCAAAACTATCCGAATCCGTTCAATCCATCAACACAAATCAATTTCTCATTGTTTACCTCGGCAAATATCAGCTTAAAAGTATATGATATTCTTGGAAAAGAAGTAGCTGTACTTGCAAGCGGAAATTATGCCGCCGGTTCATATAACGTAGATTTTAATGCGTCCAATCTTTCCGCAGGAATGTATTTCTACACGTTACATGCTTCCAACGGATTTTCACAGACTAAGAAAATGGTTCTCGTTAAATAGTGCCAAATGGCGCTATTGTAAGTAATAGAGCAAATTTCCAGCGATAAAAAGGGCTTGCACAACAAGCCCTTTTTTATTCTCCGTTCATTGTCG
Organism: uncultured Chitinophagaceae bacterium; assembly: GCA_964463935.1. Classification (GTDB taxonomy): domain Bacteria; phylum Bacteroidota; class Ignavibacteria; order UBA10030; family UBA8401; genus JACFMZ01. The sequence goes on from CAYXEE010000056.1 coordinate 9,805, forward strand.
TATAGCAAAAATATTTTTTTCCTGTAATTGCATATGCAAATCTGAATTCGTATAATTTCACGAATCAAAAACTCTTTTCATCAATTCTTTTATGGAGAAAGAATGTCGCAAGAAACTTCGCTCGCCCGGCGTTTAACGCTTACATCGGCAATTATGGTTGTTATCGGTTCCGTTATTGGTTCGGGAATTTTTTTAACGCCGCAAAATGTTGCGCAAACAGTTGAAATTCCCGGCATAATGATTTTTGTCTGGATTCTAGCCGGTTTGCTTACGCTTGCCGGCGCATTAACAAACGCAGAAGTTGCAAGTCTTTTACCCGAAGCGGGAGGA
>CAYXEE010000057.1:0-10044 GCA_964463935.1 uncultured Chitinophagaceae bacterium
ATGCGGCTGTTAACCGCAGGGTTGTAGGTTCGAGCCCTACCCGCGGAGCAAAATCCCAACCAATATTGGTTGGGATTTTTGGTTTTTAAAGCAGACACCGAACGCAGATTTTTCTAATATCACGAATGATAAAGGTTAGAACTTACCTTAAACTATAATTTAGCGTAGTAAAACGCGCTTTATTTGCATTCCAAACAGCAAATTTCTATTGTAAACGTACCTTTCTTGCCGTACATTTGTATTCAATATACTGATATACAACCTTTACCGAATAAGGAGTTTCGAATGAAAGCAGAAGATTTTCTCTCTGTCCGCGATATGTCCACAAAAGAAATTTTAGAAACATTTAAAATTGCCCGCGCAATGAAAGCAAATAGAAAAAAATTTTCCAAAGCGTTGCAAGGGAAAACGCTGGCGCTGATTTTTGAAAAACCTTCGCTTCGCACTCGCACTTCATTTGATGTAGGCATTCAACAGCTCGGCGGATATTCATTATATCTTTCTCCTGCAGAAATAAGTCTTGGCAAAAGAGAATCAGTTCACGATGTCGCTAAAAATTTAGAACGAATGGTGCAAGGAATTATGATTCGCACGTTTGCACATCAAATTGTTCTTGATATGGCAAAGCATGCTTCCATTCCGGTAATAAACGGATTGACAGATTATTCTCATCCGTGCCAGGCAATGGCGGATTATTTAACAATTCAAGAAAAGAAAAAGAAATTATCGGGATTAAAACTTTGTTACGTCGGCGATGGAAATAATGTTGCTCATTCGTTAATGTTTGCCGGAGCGCGTCTTGGCGTTAATGTTACAATCGCTTGCCCGCCGGGATATGAACCGAGCAAAACAGCAATTGAAGATTCGCAAGCCGATGCAAAAAAAACCGGAGCCGCGATTGAAATTGTTCATTCGCCGAGCGAAGGAGTTAAAAATGCCGATGTTGTGTACACCGATGTTTGGGCTTCAATGGGACAGGAAGCCGAAGCCGCGGAACGAAGAAAAATATTTCTTCCGTTTCAAGTAAATTCGGAATTAATGTCGCGCGCGAAAAAAGATGCAATTTTTATGCACTGCCTTCCCGCGCATCGCGGCGACGAAGTAACGGACGAAGTAATTGATTCAAAGCAATCTGTTGTGTTTGATGAAGCTGAAAATCGTTTGCATGTTCAAAAAGCAATTATGTATCAACTAATGAAGAGAGTAAAATAAATGCCGAAGACTGCGCTTATAGCAATCGGAGGGAATTCGCTGATTCGTGCCGGACAGCGCGGCACAGTGGATGAACAATTAGCAAATTCGCATGCCACTGCGCGCTCAATTGTGCAAATGGTAAAACAAGGGTGGCGCGTTGTAATTACGCACGGAAACGGTCCGCAAGTCGGCGCTGCATTGCTGCGATCGGAACGCGCATCGGGAGAAGTGTACACGCTTCCGCTGGACGTATGCGTTGCCGCAACGCAAAGTGAAATTGGATATTACATTCAACGCGCAATGGAATTTGAACTGCGCGAAATCGGTTTGGTAACTCCGGTAATGACGGTGTTGACGCAGGTAAAAGTTGATGAAAATGATCCGGCATTTTTAAATCCGACAAAACCGATTGGTCCGTTTTATTCAAAAGCGGAAGCGGAAGAAAAACAGCGTACGCTCGGCTGGCATATTATTGAAGATGCGGCGCGCGGGTACCGGCGCGTTGTTCCTTCGCCCGAACCGGTGGAAGTGTTTGAGCAGGAAATAATTAAAAAAATTCTTGATCAAAATATGATTGTTATTGCCGTCGGCGGCGGCGGAATTCCCGTAATTGAAGTGGATAAATACCGCGTTCTCGGGCGCGAAGCGGTAATTGATAAAGACCGCGCTTCCGCGCTTCTTGCAACCGGATTGGGCGCTGATCTTTTTGTAATAAGCACCGATGCGGACAGAGTGTATGTAGATTTTAAAAAACCAACACAGCGCGGAATTGACAACGCAACCGCCGATGAAATGCAAATGTATTACGACCAGAAACAATTTCCTGCGGGAAGTATGGGACCGAAAGTACAATCGGCAATTCGGTATTTGCGAGGCGGCGGGAAAGAAGTGATTATTACATCGTACGAATATTTAATGGATGCGCTTAACGGAAAAGCAGGAACGCATATTGTTCCATAACTCTATTTTATGAGCGGCAAATGAAATTACAACACGTTATAGAATCGCAGCAGTTCACCGTTCCATTGCTAATGGAATTATTTGAACGAACTCGCGCAATGGAAAAAATTGTTGCGCGCGGCGGAACAAAAGATTATGAAAAGAAAATAATGGCGACATTATTTTACAATTCTTCCACGCGCACGCGCTTTTCGTTTGAAGCGGCAATGCACCGGCTCGGCGGAAAAGTTCTTTCTACGGAAAGCGGAGAAGATTTTTCTTCGGAAATAAAAGGGGAAATTCTTGAAGATACAATCCGCATTATTGCTAATTATTCCGATGTGATTGTGCTTCGCCACAATGAAGAAGGGGGAGCAAAACGCGCATCGTTAGTTTCCAACGTTCCTATTATCAATGCGGGAGACGGAAACGGCGGTCAGCATCCGACCCAAGCGCTGTTAGATTTGTACACAATTTATACCGAATGCAAAACAATGAACGGACTTTCCGTTGCGCTTGTGGGCGCGTTAGATAATGGAAGAACGGCGCGCTCGCTGGCATATCTGCTCAGCAAATTCGACCGCGTAAAATTTTATTTTATCGCGCCTCCTGAAATGCAAATTAAACCGGATATTCTCGCGTATCTTGATAAGTACCGCGTTCAGTACGAATTACTTTCCGAGCCGGAAAAAATAATTCCCGAAGTTGATGTTGTTTACAGAACAAGAATCTATCGAGACCGGCTAATAAAAAAAGATATTGATCTTCGTCCGTACAATATTGATTTGAATGTGATGAAGAAAATGAAGTCCAATGCGATTATTATGCACCCGCTCCCGCGTTCCGTTGAAATTGATCCGGCGGTTGATTCCGATTCGCGCGCAGTATATTTCCGGCAGGCGCGCAACGGTTTATTTGTCCGCATGGCGTTGTTAACAATTCTGTTCGATCAGGAATAAAAACGATATGGCGATTCTCGTTTATTTTTTGAATATGACGTAAAGAAAGTTTGTAAAAAACTTTCTCGTACATTTTTTTCCAAAAAATAAATAGGAATTGAACTATGAAGACGCAAGAATTTATTGCGCTCGAAGAACAATACGGAGCGCATAATTACCATCCGCTGGATGTTGTTATTGAAAAAGCTGAAGGCGCGTGGGTAACCGATGTTGAAGGAAACCGCTATCTCGACTGCCTTGCCGCGTATTCGGCGGTAAATCAAGGTCATTGTCATCCCGCAATTAAAAAAGCATTTCTAAAACAAGTTGATAAAGTAACGCTTACCAGCCGCGCATTTCGCAACGATAAACTTCCGTTGTTGTATAAAATGCTGCACGACCTTACCGGATTTGAAATGTCGCTGCCGATGAATTCCGGCGCGGAAGCCGTTGAAACCGCAATTAAAGCGGGGCGAAAATGGGGTTACAAAGTAAAAGGAATTCCCGAAGGAAAAGCAGAAATTTTGTGCGCGTCGGATAATTTTCACGGACGAACAACAACCATCGTCAGTTTTTCTACCGATGCACAATACCGCGATGGTTTTGGTCCGTTTACGCCCGGATTTAAAATTGTAAAATACGGCAACATTCAATCGCTGCAAGAAGCAATCACTCCGAACACTGCCGCATTTTTAGTAGAGCCGATTCAAGGAGAAGCAGGAATTGTTGTTCCGCCGGAAGGGTATTTGCGCGAAGCGCGCCGCATTTGCAAAGAAAATAATGTGCTGCTTATTTGCGATGAAATTCAATCCGGCTTGGGAAGAAGCGGAAAAATGTTTGCGTTTGAATATGAAAATATTCGTCCCGATGCGGTAATTATCGGCAAAGCGCTAAGCGGTGGATTTTATCCGGTTTCCGCAGTGCTGGCATCGAAAGAAGTACTTGGAGTGTTTCAACCGGGAGATCACGGTTCAACATTCGGCGGAAATCCGCTTGCGGCGGCTGTTGCGTGCGCCGCGCTGCAAGTTTTAAAAGATGAACATTTAATTGAACGCTCGTTTGAACTTGGAAATTATTTTATGGAAAGACTTCGCTCCATAAAAAGCAAACACATTTCACAAGTGCGCGGCAGAGGTCTGTGGATTGGATTTGTGTTAGATACAAAAGCGCGTCCGTATTGCGAACAATTGATGAACGAAGGAATTCTCTGCAAAGAAACGCACGAAAATGTAATTCGTTTTGCGCCGCCGCTTGTAATTTCAAAAGAAGAAATAGACTGGGCGTTTGAACGGATTGAAAAAGTTGTACTTTCACAGGAAGAGAAATAAAAAAATATTTTCAAAACAAACATTTTTGAAAAAATAAAAAAAGGAATTTGTTATGACACAATCAAAAACAATAAACACAATCATTGTCGGCGCGGCGGGGCGCGACTTTCACAATTTTAATATGATCTACCGCGATAATCCGCTGTATAATGTTGTCGCATTTACAGCGGCGCAAATTCCCGACATTGCGGGAAGAAAATACCCGTCCGCGCTGGCGGGAAAATTATATCCGAAAGGAATTCCGATTCTTGAGGAAAAAGATTTGGAATCGGCAATACAAAAATATTTTGTGGATGAAGTAGTTTTTTCATACAGCGATGTTCCGTACAAGCATGTTATGAGTATCGGTTCGCGCGCTACGGCGGCGGGAGCGCATTTTAAAATTTTAAGCGCGGAAAAAACAATGCTGAATAGCAGCCGCCCGATAATTTCTATCTGTGCTGTGCGGACAGGCAGCGGAAAAAGCCAGACAACGCGCAGAGTTTCAAAACTTTTGCAGGAAATGGGAATGAAAGTAGCGGCAGTTCGTCATCCAATGCCGTACGGCGATTTAGAAAAACAAAAAGTGCAGCGGTTTGCGTCGCTTGCCGATTTGAAAAAACATAACTGCACAATAGAAGAAATGGAAGAATACGAACCGCACATTGCTTCCGGTACAATTATTTATGCCGGCGTTGATTATGCGGCGATTCTTGCGCAGGCAGAAAAAGAAGCCGATGTAATTTTGTGGGACGGCGGAAATAACGACCTTCCATTTTTTACGCCGGATATGCACATTGTCGTTGCCGATCCGCTGCGTGTTGGAAACGAACTCAATTATTATCCCAGCGAAGCAAATCTTCGTTTAGCGGATGTTGTAATTATCAATAAGATTGATTCCGCGGCGCCGGAAGCGGTAACGCAATTGCGCGAAAATATTCGCAGCGTCAATAAACGCGCGCAAATAATTGACGCCGCCTCGCCGATTGCAATTGAGCAGAATGAAAAAATTGCAGGTAAAAAAGTTCTTGTTATCGAAGACGGTCCAACGCTGACGCACGGCGAAATGAAATTCGGAGCTGGAACGGTTGCGGCGCAAAAATTCGGCGCGGCAGAAATTGTTGATCCGCGTCCGTATGTAACCGGAGAAATGAAAAAAACGTACGAAACATATCCGAAAATCGGAATTCTGCTTCCCGCAATGGGCTACAGCAAGAAACAGATTCAAGACCTAGAAGCGACAATCAATCGCGTTCCGTGCGATACGGTAATTATCGGAACGCCGATAGATTTAAATCGGATTGTAAAAATTAAAAAGCCCTCTGTCCGCGTAACTTACGAACTTCAGGAAATCGGCGAGCCGAATCTTTCGACAATGATGAAAGATTTTTTGAAAAAAATAAAATAAGAAAACAAACAAGATCGGCGAAGCAATTCGTCGGTCTTGTTAATTTACAGGAAGCGTTTCTTTTTTTGCAAGAATTATAGCGGTTGAAACTATTATTATTCCGCCGATAATGCTGGATGTAAGCCAGATGTTGTTCTCGCTTATTGTTTTCGGTTCGCGCGGGCGTTGTTTGGGTATTGCAAAACTGTCTTTGTTGCCAATCGGCGTAATAGCGGCAACGCGAAATCGGAATGTGTATTCGTTTACATTTTGTCCGGTGCGGATTGGAAGCACGAGGTCAACAAATTTTCCCACATTGCGCGCAATATTTTTTTGCTGCGAAATTTTTCCGCTGTCCGTTGTTTGAAACAATTCTAATTCTCTCCACTGTTTTTCATTCCAAAATATATTTTGACGCGGCAAAACAAAATCATTGATAGTTCTTTGCGGAGGAATAATCAGCGGCGATAATGATTTTGGATTATCGGAATAATAGGAAACGGAATTACGCACAGGGAACATTTGTTTGTTTACGCCAATTGTTGCCGAACTGAATTCGATTGCAATATTTGTTTTAGAAATATTTGTTAATTGAAACAATACTGCGCCTTGATCAACGGTAAATTGAATGGAAATGTTAGAATCCGAAAATTTTAATTCTTTAGAACTTATCGGATCAAGCATATCATAAACATAACGGAATTTTTTTTCTTTCGGAGGCGAAGAAAAAAAAGAAATTCCCGATGAACAGCCGTAAAACAGCGAAAAGTTCAGCGCGTATAAAATTACCGCGCTTACAATTTTTGTTATTCGCCGAGTAAAAAAAATTTTAAACATTACATTCTCGCTTATTTTATTGTACGTACACCATCTTTTTAGAACTGACAAAATCTTTACCAATAAGCTGATAGAAATACACGCCCGATGCAACTTTTCCTCCGCTGTCGTCGCTTCCATCCCAGAACGCAACATGCCGTTTTGCTTCATGCTCTCCCGCCGCAAGCGTTTTAACTTTTCTTCCAAGAATATCATAGACAAACAAATACGTAATTTTTAATTTGCCCGCTACATCGGGAACGTCGTACTCAATTTTTGTCATTCCGTTAAACGGATTGGGATAATTTTGATGAAGCGCAAATGTTGAAGGATATTTTCCCGGCTGCGCCATTGTTTTTTCAATATACGGGTAAACAATTTTGCTGCTATCGGTACTTAAAACAACAAATATGGATTCAATTTGCGCCGCGCTTGTCAGCGTAATTGGTAAACGAAATACAGAGCCGCTGTCCATACGTATAGGAATGTTGTTAAGATTGTAACCGACAAGACGCAGTTCCTTTCTGTTTTCAGAAATTTTCATCCGTATATCCATTTGCTGACCGCGGGAATAGACAACATCCGTGCGTTCCGCATTCAACGGCAGCTGATTGGTAAATTTCATATACAATTGAATTCCGGCAATCGGTTTTGTGTTTTTCATATTGCAGCGCAAACCGGCGGAAGTAATTTCAGTATTAAAATATGCTACAGTGGAATCTGCGGCAAAGAATTGCTGCGGTAAAATTTCTTGCAAAGGAGTTTTTGTAAAAGCCGAAAATCCCAGCGTGTCAATTTCCATTCCATTTAGAATTCTAACGCGCACGGAATCAATATCTGCAATATCAATTTTTCCATCGTTATTAAAATCTGCAAAATCTAAATTTGCAGAATCAATTTTTATTGTTCCGCGAATATGCGAGATTATTGATGTAATATCTGCAATGTTAAGATTGAAATCGTCGTTTGCGTCTCCTTTAACATCGGCGGCGGTCGCAATAAATTCCTGCGGTGTAAGTTGTAATACGCGCGCTTGAATTTTATACACGCCGAGTTTGTCGCCGAGAATAAGCGATGTTTGTGCTTCGCCCTGCGCATTAGTAATAACTGTATCTTTTACAAGAGAAGCGCCCGTTACGCCCAACGGCGTTTGCAGAGTAAACGCTACAACCGCATGTTCAACAGGTTGATTGAATCCATCTACGACTCGCGCAACAATCGGTTTTGCTTTGCGCCTAATTTTAGCAAGTTGAATGCTGTTCTTGTATCGCTCAACGGCGTCCGGCATCCATTCATATTTTGAACTTCCGAGTAAATTATTTTCGTCGGAAGCAGTCCAGATTCCAAGCGGAATTTTTCCTTGCAATGAAATTGTTTTTGCGGAAGTATCTACGATACTTTTTTGCCGCCGCCATTGCGCATCCGTTGTGTTAAATCTCCACAAAGCTAACGAAGCGGCAGAGTGTGAAGTAATTTCTTGATTGTTATACCGCAGAGAAAGAACGCCGTTTAGTGTTGTATCGTTGTTTGAAGAAAGAACAACAACTCTGCGAATTGAAGAATGTTGATTTGCGCTTGCGGTACTGTCTGAAATTCTTCGCGCAGTAATTACAGCATTTACCGAGCCGCCGGTTTGCAGTTGAACGCCGATATTGCCAAACAATAATTGCGATGTAGTATTGGAAAGCGTATCGCGGCGAATTATAGATCCTTTTAAATATCCGTTTTCAGTTAGTGTTCCTCCTAATATAATTGTTGATGACGGTTGAATTGCAAAAATATTTGTTGAAGCGATTTCCAAATTTTCTGTTACGGAAAAATTTCCGCCGGCGGATGTTTTTGTTCCGCTTCCCAATACTTTTAGATTTTTATACAATGCGGCGCGGACTGTTTGCGTTCCGCCGAAATATTCAAACGTACCGTTAATTGTATCGGCTGCGGAAAAACCTTCAAACGTATCTTTTACTTTGAATGTTCCATTATTTGTTAAACCGCCGCCGTTGTTGATGAAATGCTGTGCGCGCGCCGTAAAAGGCGCGATGGAAATAATTCCTGCAACAGCAAGCCATCGGCAGTATTTTTTTATATTAGGAAATAGCATGGCAAATCCTTATGCAATTATTGTACTGTATGTGAAGCATAAACTTCCGATACACAGTTCTACACAAAATCCGAAAAAGAAGTGAGCAGCTTCTTGATTCGGGCAAATCAAAATCATGAAAACAATATTTATTTTTGTAATCGTAACTCACAAATACAAATCATTATTGTGAACATCTGAAAAATTGCGTTTGATTTGCCATTCCGAACATAGTGAGGAATCTTATCGTTGAATTCAAAAATAAAAACGAGATTCTTCGTCGCTACGCTCCTCTGAATGACATTAAGCAAGAGTATTTCAGATGTTTCTATTGTATTAAAGAGAAAAACCATATTGATAATTAGTTGCCAACCTGTACAGTTCCATTGTTTGTAATTGTACCGCTTGCGTTGTTCGTAAATGTTCCGCCGACTGTTAATGTGCGCGCAGAAGAAATTGTTAACGCGCCGTTGTTTGTTAACGCATTCGTAATATTTAAATTAGCGCCGCTCAACGTTAAACCTTTTCCGCTGTTAATTATTACCGATGAAGCGGAAGAAACGGAGGAAATAGAAATTCCTGTATGGTTAATTTCTACGTCGTCATTTGATGTTGGAATATATCCTTCGTCCCAAGTTCCCGCTGTATTCCAATCGCCGCCGTTTGCAAGCGTAATAAGCGCGGCGCCGCTGTTTTTCATAATTAATTCATCATTGGAAGCAAGCAGTGCGTCTGCTGATGAACTTGAACCGGAGCTAAGTCCCGGCAAAGAAATTACGCCCCACGATGTTGACGACGACGCTGTTCGCGTTGTAGAATTTCCTGTTGCAAGTTTTACGTTGTTGCTCTTAAAGAATCGCAATTTATTTTCATCCTGACTTGGAGTTTCATTATTACGATATCCGACTTTCAGCGTTAAACCGGAAAATGTTCCAGAATACGAAGGTGTAACTTTGCGATTGACGTGCGTTGAGGCAGAGTATCCGGTCGGATTTGTTCCGGGTTTTACATTTAATGTAAAACTTGCCGGCGCAGTTGTTGCGAAGTTTACGGATGTAGCGGAATCGTTCATTACATACGTTGAACCCGTAGAGCCGATAGCGCGGCGCATAGTTCCTTTTACCATTTCAAGCGAGCCGTATGTTCCGACCGCATTTGCCGCATTGTTTGTAATATTCAAAACAGAATCGCCCAAATCTACGCCGCGCGTCGGCGTAAATGTTCCTGCTACCGCAAGACTTCTATTGGAAATTTTCGCCGCCGTTCCGCTCAATGTTAAATTAAAGAAATTGATATACTGCGCGGAGGAAGTTCCGCCGATTGTTTGCGCGCCGCCGTTAAAAATTGTTGCGGCGTTGCTTGCTTGACCGCTGTATGTTCCAA
>CAYXEE010000058.1:0-10002 GCA_964463935.1 uncultured Chitinophagaceae bacterium
TGGACGCGGCGACAGCCGTTTGAACGGACAATTTCCCAATCCGCCGACCATTCATTCGGATAAAGTTCGTCAATGGACAGACGGAAGTATTTTTCACGTTATTACCGTGGGACAAAACGTGATGCCTTCGTATCAATATCAAATTACTCGTGAAGAACGGTGGGCGATTGTACACTATATTCGTGCATTGCAGCGCGCACACAATGCTAAGGAGACTGATTTACAATGACTGACTCTCACGCAACATCCGTAGCATATTCAAAGCAGGCAATTCCTTCAAGCTATTCAAAAATCGGCTGGGGTTTAACGGCTGTCGGTTTAGCGCTTGTTGTAATTTCATATATTGCGGATCCGAGCCGCGCGCTGTTTAACAACATTATCGGATTTACTTTTCTTACAAGCATTGCAACCGGCGCATTATTTTTTGTTGCTTTGGAATATCTTGCCGGCGCCATTTGGAGCACGCCGTTTAGAAGAGTTATGGAATTTATTTCCGCCGTACTGCCGATTGCGATAGTTGCTGCAATTCCGCTGTTATTAAATTTACACGGAATTTTTCATTGGTCGCATCCCGAAGCGGTTGCAAATGATGCGGTGCTGCAAAGCAAAGCGCCGTACTTGAACGAAACTTTTTTTTATTTTCGCTTCGGCGGAATGTTTGCGCTGTGGATGATTTTTTATGTCTTACTGACGCGCAATTCTGTAATTCAAGATTTTTCTAAAGACCAGCGTTTAACAGAAACTAACATTAAACTGTCAACGGCTTTTATTCCAATCTTTGCAATTACAGTATCAATTTTTTCAATAGATTGGCTAATGAGCATTGAAGCGCATTGGTTTTCAACAATATTCGGCGTGTATTTCTTTACAGGAACAATTATTGCCGCGCTCGCAATTGTTACATACATAGTTGTAGATCTCAGCGAACGAGGATTATTTTTTAAAGGAATTCGCGAAGATCACTATTATAGTTTTGGCGCTTTGCTTTTCGGATTGACGTCATTTTGGGCGTACATTGCATTCAGTCAGTTTATGTTAATTTGGTATGCAAATCTTCCGGAAGAAAATTTTTGGTTTATTGCGCGATGGAACGGCGGCTGGCAGTACGTTTCTATTGCAATGACGCTGTTTCACTTTTGGATTCCGTATTTTATGCTCGTATCGCGTCCTTCCAAAATGAATAAGAAAAACCTAAAACGTTCGGCAGTATTGCTGGTGTTTGCTCATTTGCTTGATTTGTATTGGTTAGTTATGCCGTCGTACAGCGAATCGCCGATTTTCAGTTTTTATGAATTGGCATTTCCGATTCTCGGTATCGGTTTAATTATTACTGTATTTGCAATGCGCGCAAACAAATATAATTTAATTCCCGTTGGAGACCCGAAACTCCAACGCGGTATAGATTTTCATCTCTAATTTAACAAAGAGAATTCTATGCAGTTGAAAGATGAAATTGATTTCAAAGAAATTTTGAAAAATCCGATTCGCTTATTCGGACTTTCCTATTTCTATTTTCTTGTTGTCGGCGGCTTTCTCGGCGTATATTACATTTGGAATATTGACGCAATTTCCAAAAATGAAACGCCGCGCTCGGTAATAAAAGATTCTTCGCAGTTTGTGCAGGATATTCCGTTGCAGCAGCGCATTATGATTCCGCCGGTTGATGTAAAAATTGTCGGTATTGCTAATAAAGATTTAATTGCAAAAGGCGCATCGCTCTATAAAACAAATTGCTTTTCCTGCCATGGCGAAAACGGAATGGGCGATGGTCCGAGTTCTATTGCGCTGAAAGTAAAACCGAGAAATTTCCATTCTGCCGAAGGTTGGAAGAACGGAAGAAAAGTTTCACAAATGTATAAATCTACTCATGAAGGATTTTTGCAATCGGGAATGCCTGCGTTCAATCATCTTTCCGCCGAAGAACGATTTGCAATGATTCATTTCATTCGCACGTTTTCAACTAATTTCCCTGCGGATACCGACGGCGATTTATCAGAATTGGAAAAAACATATTCGCTTTCGCAAGGAATGCAGGTTGCGCCGCAAATTCCGATTGCAATTGCAATGCAGAAAATTTCTACTGAAACCGAACCGCTTGCCAAAGAAGTGAACGCTTCAGCGCAAAGTTTGCAATCTGCACAAGAAAGCGATGCAGGAGCGCAATTGGCAAAAAATGTAATTGCTAATGAAAAGAAAGCTGCCGCTGCTGCTCAACTTGCCGCAGGCAAATCGTTTGATGAATTTGTGAAAATTGTAATTTCCGATCCTGTTACAATCGGATTTAAGCCGGAAGTTTTACGGTTGAAAACTGAGCAATGGAATTCTCTCCATTCATATCTTGCAAAACTCAGCCGCAGTAAAAAAAGTTAAATGGAAGGAGATGATGCCGTGAAGAAGATGTGCGCGTTGATAATAGCAATGTTCCTTTTTACGTTTTCAATTTCGGCAAACGAAGTAAAGCCGGTTGATATTGGTATTAACGAAAAAATCGGCGCAACGCTGCCGCTTGATACAAAATTTTTTGATGAAAAGGGATATTTTGTTTCGCTGAAAGATGTTGTTAAAAAACCAACAATAATAAATTTTGTGTATTTCCGTTGCCCGGGAATTTGCAGTCCGATTCTTACGGAATTGACTTCCATTATCAACAAAATTGATTTGGATTTAGGAGGCGATTATCAAATTCTCACTATAAGTTTTAACGACAAAGAAAAACCGGAATTAGCGGCTGCAAAAAAACAGAGTTATACAGGACTGATAGAGAAATCGTACGATGAAACTGCGTGGAAATTTTTAACCGGAGACAGCGCATCAATTTATACAATGACAAATGCTTCCGGCTTTATGTTTAAGAAAGAAGGAATTGATTTTGTTCATGCCGGCGCGCTTATTGTAATTTCTCCAAATGGAAAAATTGCAAGGTATCTCTACGGTACGCAGTACCTTCCGTTTGACGTGAAGATGGCGATTGCTGAAGCGTCCGAAGGACGAACAGGACCGACGATTGCTCGAATTTTACAAATGTGTTACAGCTATAATCCCGAAGGTCGTACGTATGTATTTAATATTACGCGAATTGCCGGAGCGGGAATTTTATTCTTTGCACTTGTTTTTGTAATTGTAATTTCAATAAAAAATAAAAAAGTTAAAGCGTAAGGAAATTAGTATGGCGAATGTGTCAGTAACCGCTGACGAAAAACTTGAACCGACATATTTTGAAGTTTCGACAAATAAGCATAAAGGAATATTGTCGTGGCTTCTTACTGTTGACCACAAGCGTATCGGTTTGCTCTATCTTTATACAATGCTTCTGTTCTTTGCCGTTGCAGTCGGTCTCGGATTTATGATTCGATTGGAACTTCTGACGCCGGGAGAAACGGTTGTGAAGCCGCAAACCTATAATCAAATGTTTACGCTGCATGGAATAATAATGATTTTCTTATTTATTATTCCCGGATTGCCGGCGGTGTTCGGAAATTTCTTCCTTCCGATAATGATTGGCGCAAAGGATGTTATTTTCCCGCGATTAAATTTATTTTCGTGGTATCTTTTTGCGCTCGGCGGATTGATTGCTGTAATTTCAACAATGCTTCCGGGCGGCTCGGCGGATACCGGATGGATGTTTTATGTTCCATATTCTGTCCGTTCAACGACAAATGTAATGCCCGCATTGCTTTCTGCATTTATTCTTGGATTTTCGTCAATTCTTACCGGAATAAATTTTGTTACAACAATTCATCGTATGCGCGCGCCGGGAGTTAGCTGGTTTAAGATGCCGCTGTTTATTTGGTCGCTGTATGCAACGGCGTGGATTCAAGTTCTTGCAACGCCGATTGTTGGTATTACGCTTGCGCTTGTTGTTATAGAACGCGCATTCGGCGTAGGAATTTTTGATCCTGCGCTCGGCGGCGATCCTGTTTTGTATCAGCATTTATTTTGGATTTACTCTCATCCTGCCGTGTATATTATGATTCTTCCCGCGATGGGGTTGATTTCTGAAATAATTCCTGTATTTGCTCGCAGAACAATTTTTGGCTACAAATTTATTGCGTTTTCAAGTATTGCAATTGCGCTGTTCGGTTCGCTTGTTTGGGCGCATCACATGTTTACTGCCGGAATGAGCGATACCGCGATGTTTGTCTTCTCGTTTTTAACATTTATGGTTTCTATTCCGAGCGCGATTAAAGTTTTCAATTGGATTTCAACATTGTATAAAGGTTCAATTTCCCCTGAACCGCCATTGTTATATGCGCTCTCTTTTATATTTCAATTTATGATTGGCGGATTTACCGGCTTAATGCTCGGCGCGTTGACGACCAACATTCATTTACAAGATACTTCCTTTGTAGTTGCGCATTTTCATTATGTAATGTTTGGCGGAACAGGTTTTGGAATTTTTGCCGCAATGCATTATTGGTTCCCCAAAATGTATGGTAGAATGTATAATACTAAAGTTGCTAACTGGGCGTGGGCTATTGTAACAATCGGATATAACGCGTTGTATTTCCCTTTGTTTATTATGGGGTATCTTGGAATGCCGAGAAGATATTATGATTATCTTCCGCAATTTCAAATATATCATGAAATTTCCACCGTTGGCTCATGGATTTTAATTCTCGGCTTAATAATTATGTTTGTAAATTTATTTGTTGGAAATCGCCGCGGAAAAAAAGTTGGCGCAAATCCATGGGGCGGCAGAACATTAGAATGGACTACACAGTCTCCGCCAATTATGGAAAATTTCCATGAAATTCCGGTAGTAGAACATGGTCCGTACGATTATTCCCATTTTGATGAAAAGGAGGCGAAATGAGTTCTCACGCAGAAACGCACGCCGTTCATCGAGACGATTATGGCTCACGGATGGGAATGTGGCTTTTCCTATTTACAGAGTTGATATTATTCGGCGGTATGTTTATTGTGTATGCAGTGTATCGCTTTACGCACCAGCAGGAATTTCATCTTGCCGCGCAGGAATTGAATACGACTGTTGGACTTCTAAATACAATTATTCTTTTAACAAGCAGTATGACTGCGGCAATGTCCATTACTGCAATGCAAAAAGGAAATATTCGTTTTTCTAAAGCGTTAATCTGGGCTACCATTCTTTTTGCGCTCGCATTTATGGTGAATAAATATTTTGAATGGGGCGCAAAATTTCATCACGGAATTTATCCCGGTTCAAAAGATTTGTTAAGTAAACCCGAAGGAGAAATTCTTTACTTCGGATTGTATTTTGTTATGACCGGACTTCACGCAGTTCACGTTATTGTCGGCGTAGTCTTTTTCTTATTTATTTTGCGATTTATTAAAACCAAAATTGTCAATCCGACTGCGTATGTCCGTTTAGAAAACGCGGCATTATACTGGCACTTAGTAGATTTAATTTGGATTTTCCTGTTCCCATTATTCTATTTGATTCATTAAAAGTTTTTTTCTGAGGCGCAAATGCACGAACAACATCACAATCACGAAACGCACGTTATAGAATACGGCACATATATTTATATATGGCTTGCTCTTTTAGCATTTACTGCTATTACGGTTACTATTGCCGGAATTGATCTCGGTAATTGGACAATTGTTATTGCGTTGGCGATTGCATCGGCAAAATCGTGGTATGTGCTTAATTATTTTATGCATTTAAAATATGAAGATAATGTGTTTAAGATTTTTATTCTTGTTGCCGGCGTTACATTATTTATTTTCTTTGCGCTGACATTCATCGATTATTCGTTTATGTGAGGTTATTAAAGAATGTTTACTAATTCATCGAATTTTTCCGACAGCGTAGATTCATTATTTCTCTACATTTTGATTTTATCGGTGATCGTTTTAGTCGGACTAACGATTGCAATGATTTATTTTGTAATTCGTTACAGCCGCAAACGAAATCCTGTGCCGAAACAAATTGAGGAAAATTTAACGCTTGAAATTTTATGGACGGCAATTCCTCTTGCGCTGTTTATGAGTATGTTCTATTTCGGCTGGGTGCAGTATTCTGAAATGCGTTCAATTCCAAAAGATGCCGTTCTGATTAAAGTAACGGCGCGTATGTGGCAATGGAATTTTGAATATCCGAACGGAATTAAAACCGATACGCTTTATCTTCCTGTAAGCACGCCGATTCGCGCCGATCTTTTTTCTGCCGATGTGAATCATGCGTTTTTCATTCCCGCATTTCGCGTTAAAAAAGATGTATATGCAAATAGAAATAATAATCTCTGGTTCAAATCAGATAAACCCGGACGGTACGATATTGCGTGCGCAGAATACTGCGGATTGAATCACTCGTATATGTATTCTGCTGTGTACATTATGGAACAAAAAGATTTTACCGCGTGGCTTGATACTGCTTCGGCGCGCGCCGGAGTGAAGCCGTTTTTCCAAACATCTGTAACTGAACAAAAATAAGTTTTTCACTAATTATCTAAACGCCAATGGATTTTCTTAAACATCTTGCGCTTCCTCAATCACAAGAACATATCAATGTTCTTCATTTTGTGTTGAACTTTGCGAATACATTGTTCATTCCGTTTCTCAGTTTGTTATTCGGTTTAACGCTTATTTCGTTATTCTATAACAGAAAAGGACGTATTGAAAATAATTCGCTCTTTTTGGAATTTGCAAAGGATGTTATTGATATCATTGTTATTAATAAAAGCATATTGTTCCTGCTCGGCGTTGTGCCGTATCTTGCAATTCTTGCCGCGTATGCACAATTGCTGCAAGCAAGCAGTGCAAGCACAACTCTTATTTTAACGTGGGGCTTTGCAGTTTTTGTTTTTGCCGTGGTTTCAATTTATTCATACCAAGTAAATTTTCGGCTCAGCAGAATTTTGCAAGGCATTTCCGGCTCAGATGAAATTGATGAATTCCGCAAAGAAACATATTCTGCTTATCAGGTTGCAGGCAAATGGGGATTTTTTATGCTGCTTGCCGGAATTTATTTCTTTATTGCAGGCGTTGAACATGCTAACGATGTTCGCACTTGGGAATCTTCTTCAATTTTTACGACGCTGTTTTCTTTCAAAGCGTTAATTAAGTTTTTCCAGTTTATTCTCTTTTCTCTTGCAATAAGTTCGGTCGGCGTTTTGTACTTTTTATTTGTTTGGAATGGCGGAAAGAAAAATATTTCGCAGGAATACTCGGCTGTTGTAAAGTCATCAATGCTTCCTGTTGCACTAATTTCACTTCTTCTAATACCGGTTTTTATTGTATTACAGATTGTGGTTTTCCCGGAATACAGCTTAACCGGACGGGTTTTTGGGTTTGCGTTTCTTGCCTTGCTTTTTGTATTTTTTGTAAGCCACGCAGTGTACGGCTTGATGAAAGAATTTAAACCGCGATTTGTTAGCAACGCATTTTTTTTAATGACCGCTGCAATCTTTTTTAATGTTATTTCGGAACAATCGGCATTTGTTAGCGCAACCTCGCAGCATTCGGCAGTACTAGCGTATCAATATGAAAAATATCGCGAAAATTTGTTGACGAAAATGGGAATTAGTTTAAAAGTATTTACAGGTGAAGATATATTTGTCGGCAAATGTTCTGCGTGTCACGAATTTGGAAATAAAAAAGTAGGTCCGTCATATAAGAGCGTGCTTCCGAAATATGAAAATAATAAGAATGCGCTGATTGAATTCATTCTAAACCCCGTTAAAAAAGATCCTGCTTTCCCGCCAATGCCGAATCAAGGATTAAAACCGGCGGAAGCTGATTCAATTGCCGCTTACATTATAAGGATGTATAAGCAATAAATTAAATTGTTCTGTAATTCTGCCTCTGTTTCAGAGGCATTTTTTGTTGTTCAACTAGTAAGGTGAAACTATGAAAAAAAATCTTATTGTATTGCTGCTTGTAATATTCACTCTGCCATCTTTTTCCGCCGCAAAAAAATTTGGCAAATCTTTAACGCTAAAAGAAAAAACAAAAATTTCTGAAATCATTTCCAACCCGGATAAATTCAACGGTAAAAAAGTACAGGTAGAAGGCGCGATAGTTGGAGTTTGTGAAAAACGCGGCTGCTGGATCAATATTTCAGGGGATAAAGAACAGCAAAAACTTCGCTTCAAAGTTGAAGACGGCGTTATTGTTTTTCCTATGAGCGTGAAAGGAAAAAATGTTGTTGCTGAAGGCATAGTAAGCTTTAAAAAATATTCCAAAGAAGAGTTAATTGAGCAGGGAATGAAACACGCAAAAGAAGAAGGGAAAGAATTTGATTCTTCAACGGTTACCGAAGGTAAAACTGTGCTGCAGTTAAACGGCGAAGGTGCGGAAGTTAAATAATGCTCAAGCGTTTGCGGCGATGGAACATCATTCTCCATCGCGATATTGGTTATCTTAGCGCGGCAATGATTTTAATTTACGGGATTTCTGGTCTTGCAGTAAATCATATTGCAGACTGGAATCCCAATTACCAAAAAACAAAAGAGTTTGTTGTTATTCGTCCTGTAACTTCTGAAAAGCAGGATGAAATAGTAAATGAAATTTTACCGCAGCTTCATCTTACCGAATTTCCGCAAAATGTTTTTAAGCCAGACGGAGAAACTATTCAACTGTTTTATGAAGGGAAAGTTGTTTCCGTTGATTTACCGTCCGGGAATGTGCTAATAGAAATAACCCATCAGCGCCGCGTGCTGTTTGAGATGAATCAACTTCATCTTAATGCAGTAAAAGGCATTTGGACGTGGATAGCCGATATTTTTGCTGTTGCGTTAATTTTCTTAGGAATTTCCGGTTTATTTATGCTTCGCGGTTCTACCGGATTTTTCGGACGCGGGAAATGGTTAGTTGCGCTCGGAGCGTTAATACCCATACTGTATTGGGCGTATTATCAATTTATTTCGTAAGGAACTTTTTCAAATTCATTCGTTGTTATGAATTATGAAATTTCTAAAACGAAAGGAGTATAAAAATGAATTCGATGAAAACCTTTTTATTAATGGCATTGCTGACAATTCTTGTTGTCTTTATTGGCGGAGCAATCGGCGGTGAAAGCGGAATGGTATTTGCTTTTTTCTTAGCCGCAGTAATGAATTTTGGTTCGTACTGGTTCAGCGATAAAATTGTATTGCGTATGTACGGCGCGCAAGAATTATCGCGCGGCGATAATCCGGAATTATTTAGAATGACTGAAGAATTAACGCAGCGCGCAAATTTACCAATGCCGAAATTGTATCTTATTCCCGGCGATCAGCCGAATGCTTTTGCAACAGGAAGAAACCCGCAGCATGCCGCTGTGGCTGTTACAGATGGAATTGTGCGATTACTCAGCCGCGATGAACTTCGGGGCGTTATTGCGCACGAACTTGCGCACATTAAGAACAGAGATATTCTTATCGGAACTATTGCTGCAACATTTGCAGGTGCAATTTCTATGATTGCCAACATGGCGCAATGGGCTATGATTTTTGGCGGTCGTAATTCTGATGATGAAGAAGGCGGAAACCCGCTGGCTTCTATTTTAATGATTATTCTTGCTCCAATCGCCGCAATGCTGATTCAGATGGCAATTTCTCGCTCGCGTGAATTTCTTGCAGATGAATCAGGCGCGCAGATGAGCGGCAATCCACTCTCGCTGGCAAATGCGCTGCGGCGGCTGCACACTCGCGCAGAGCAAATTCCAATGCAGGCAACGCCGGCAACAGCGCACATGTTTATTGTTAACCCGCTTAGCGCTTCGCGCTTAATGTCGCTGTTTAGCACTCATCCGCCGATGGAGGAGAGAATTGCTCGACTTGAAGCAATGGTATATGGAAATTTTATTCGGTAGTGAACTAATTTTTACGTATTATTCAACCGTATGAGAATTACAAAGTTTCTCATACGGTTTTTTTTACAATTGGAAATTTTACATGGAACATATAAGTATAATGTGGATTGGATTTAATGTATTTGTACTAATTATGCTTGCGCTTGATTTGGGAGTATTTCACCGGAAAGCGCATGTTGTAGGTATGAAAGAAGCTCTATCGTGGAGCGCAGTATGGATTGCCATGG
>CAYXEE010000059.1:0-9991 GCA_964463935.1 uncultured Chitinophagaceae bacterium
CTACATTCTGCCATATACAACTTAACTTTTCTTAAGATAAATAAAGACTGTCTGCCGCAACAACTAAATTCTATTTTTTCGGTCTTACTAATTTTTCGTACGCTTTTGTATTGTTCAGCAATGCAGCCGCAGTTTGCACTTGCGCATCATATTTTAACGAAGCGCGCGCCTGACCTTTTTCTCCGTTGTAGCGGCTGTTTAATTCTACTTCTAATGCAGAGCGTATTTCATCCGAATAACGAACAAATGCGTTTTTCTTTTCCGACTGAATCTGTTTGAAAAATATTTCATACGATTGATTTGCAGTAGAACTGTATTTTTCTTTCCCCATCTGTTCTTTTATTTCATTCATTTTCTTTTCAATTTCATCAACAAATTCAAATTTTTGCTCTTTCGTATAATTTTCAAATTCTTTCAGCACAGAATCGCTCGCTGTAAACTCCCCTTCATACGTTGTATGTTTGGAAACATACGTTGTAGCAAACCGGAAAAACATTGCTTTGCGCATCAATTCAGTAAACAGCGCGCTTTTCTCTTTTTCTGCAACAATCGTATCGGGAAGAATTCCTCCTTGATCTTTTACAATACGTCCGTTTTTTGTTTTAAATATTTTCCGCAGACTATCCGGCGTAGAAAGAAAAACGCCGTCTTTATTTTTATGCAGATAATCTATCGCTTGAATGCATCTTCCGCTCGGCGTGTAATAGCGCGCAGTGGTAATTTTCATAGATGAATTAAAACTCAGCGGAACAACTGTCTGCACCAATCCTTTTCCGAATGAACGCGTGCCGAGCAAAACTCCTCTATCTAAATCCTGAATTGCGCCGGCAACAATTTCGCTGGCGCTCGCGCTTCCTTTGTTCACAATAACAACAATCGGAAGATTTGCTGCAATCGGTTCTTCATCAACATAATATGTTTTTTCTTCGCCGTTTTTTCTGCCGCGCGTGCTTACTATTGCGCTTCCCTTCGACGCAAATTTACTTACAATATCAACCGCCGCTTCCAGCAAGCCGCCGGGGTTATCGCGAAGATCGAGAATAATTCCTTTCAGCTCTCCTTTTGCTTTTAATTCTTTTATTGCTTGGCGGACTTCTTCGCCGGCGCGCCGAGAAAACCGTTCTAATGCGATATAACCGATTCCCGGAGAAACAAAATCTGCATAATGCACATTGTGAACCTGAATCTGTTCGCGCACGAGCGTAAATTCCAGCGGATTTTTTTCTCCTTCGCGATCAATTTTAATTTTTACAATGCTTCCCGGTTCGCCGCGCACTTTCATCCGCACGCTGTCCGCATTTATTCCGTTTACTTTTGCGCCGTCAACTTCTATAATTTTATCTCCCGCTTTCACTCCCTGCTTATGCGCGGAATATCCTTCCATCGGCGAAATAACAATTAAATTTCCGTCTCGCATTCCAATGGTAATTCCGACTCCGCCGTATTCGCCGTGCGTAATTAAATCTATTTCTTCTCCCTCTTTTTCTACCAGATAATTTGTGTACGGGTCAAGCGTTCCCAGCATTCCGTCAATTCCGGCGCGCATAAATTTATCGGGATCTACTTCATCAACATAGTTTGCAACAATCTCTTTATACACGCGACCGAACACATCAATATTTTTATTGATGCTGAAATAGATGTTGTCGTACTCCATAAATCCAAACGCACAGAGAGCAAAAACAAAAACTGCTCCAAAAACAAAAATCTTTTTCTTCATACAATCCTTTGTAATACTTTCCGTTGTTAAAAAATATGCCAAGTCCGGCAGACTTGGCATGTTTACATTCTATTGTAAATATCCGTTTTTTCGCTGTACGATGCAACTATTGATTTTGCTCTAAACTGTGCGTACGTTATGGAAGCAACTTGTTTTTTAACCAGAATCTTTTGTTAAAATTTTTGGAGCCCCCGAATGAAAACTACAATCTCACTCTTGCTCGTGATTAGCGCAAATCTCTGTTTGTCGCAAAACGATTCCTTGTTTCAGTACTTTCCTCATAAAGTCGGTTCGTTTTGGAGATATCAAACATCAGACGCTTCTGGTTTGCATTATGTAAATATTTGGTCTAACAATACTACAAAGATTCTTGGACAAAATATTTTTTATTATACTTTTCGATCATGTCCTAGCAATATTTTTGATACAACCGTTTTTTCTTCTCAATATGTATTTATTGATTCCCTAAACTTAACAGCATCCAACCGCATTAACCCAGCAAATTTATTAGACAGTTTTGCTTGTTCCCCGGGAGATATTTTTGGTGACAGCATTTATTGCGATAAAGTAAACACAGAGACTGTTTTGGGAAAAGTAACAACAGTTCGCTATATGCGCAGTTTGAAATCCGGAAATAATTCTCAATATAAAATTGCGTATGGTTTTGGCAATGTTGAAGGAAGCACCGGCGGTGTTATTGCAGGTTTTCAACAATCTGCTCCTTACAAATTAACATACGCTTTTATTAACAATACTCATTACGGAAAAGCATTAACAAAAAAACAAGAAGATTCCTTGTTACAATATCATCCATTTCAAATTGGAAATACCTGGATTTATCGTGAAAAGCAATATGAATATTATTCACAAGATTCAATCACGGTTCTTTCAGAAAAAATTGTAACAAAAAAAATCACTGGCGATACAATAATTAACGGAAGAACATATTTTGTTTTCAATGGCAATGAATATCAGAGATATGATTCTGTTAGCGGCAACATCGTTACTTATGATTTCTCAAGTAAAAAAGAAATTATTGTTGATAGTCTTAGCTGTACAGCCGGCAAAATAAAAAATAGTGGAATAGATTACACTTATTCTTCTATATCAAATGAAACGATCTTGGGATATAAAACAAGTTCTCGGAATATTGTAGTATCTCCGTATGCAGATGCTCGTTCGTATTATAATTACTCATTAGGTTTAGGATTGACTCATTATGGGTTTTTCGGTCTTGCAAACTATTACGTTTCTTCTAATTTGCTCTATGCAAAAATAAACGGAAAAGAATATGGCGTTGACCCGCAAAAGCAACTAATGGATTCGTTGCTTCAATATTACCCGCTGCATACCGGAAATACGTGGATATATAAAAACAACAATTCTTATTTTTCCAAAAAATTTGTTTTGGGCGATACTACTATTAACAACAAGTTGTACAAAAAAATTGAATTGACGAATCTTCATTCAAATGAAATTCAATTACAATTTGAACGAATTGATTCGCTCGTTGGCGAAGTTTATCGTTTAGAGCACGGCAGAGAAATAAAAATAGACAGCTTTTTGTGCGTTAAAAACGGAAGATTCGGATATCCATTAGTTAAAATTTGCGAGGATATTTCTTCTCAAACATATTTTGGAATCACCATTCCCGTGAGACGAATATTGATGCCTGTTATACCCAGAAATCCAAGATATTGTTTTGCTTACGGTATCGGCGAGGTGCTTGCCACCGAAATTGAAGAAGATCCTATCTATCCAAGATACTCTACTAAAACAAAATCGTTAGTTTATGCCAAGATAAACGGAAAAGAATACGGCGCAGATTGGAAAAAACAATTGATGGATTCGCTCGCAAATTATCATCCGCTGCAAACAGGAAATGTGTGGATATATAAACATTTTTCGTACGGCGCTTTCACGAATTTAAGCAAAATTGAAATTGTCGGCGACACGCTCATTTCTGGAAAAACCTATGCAACAATAAAAAATATCGACGGAATCGGCTTTGAACGATTCGACAAGATCACCGGAACATATTACATTCTTCAGAACAATGTGGAATATCCGCAAGATTCTGCGATTGTAAACGATCCTGCTATTGTGTGGGGCGGTTGGTATAATAATCGCAAATTTTTTTCAATCACAACCGATTCAATCTTTGGAAAACAATTTTTAACACGCACAATTACAGAAGGAAATCTAATCAAAGAAGATCAATCGTCTTGGCAATATGCGTATGGAATTGGATTGATTAGAGAATTTAATGTAAGTCTAACAACATTATATTATGTTTCCGATAGAATGCTTGTCTATGCAAAAATAAACGGAAAAGAATACGGAACAAATCCGCTTTCAGTTAAAGATGAAAACAAAAATATTCCCACAGAATTTTCTCTTTCGCAAAATTATCCTAATCCGTTTAATCCGACGACATCAATTGGGTTTTCCATACCGAAAAACCTTGCAGGTCTTGGAGACCTGCAAGGTTTACCTGTAACGTTAAAAATTTACGATGCGCTTGGAAGAGAAGTTGCTTCGCTTGTAAATGAAAACAAAGCGCCGGGAAATTATTCCGTACCATTTGATGCTTCTCAATTTAGCAGCGGAATGTACTTTTATCAATTAAAAGCGGGAAATTATTCTTCCGTGAAAAAAATGATTCTCGCGAAGTAAATTTTCAAAAATGAATGACACAATAAAAAAATATAAATTATTTTTATTCTCAATTATATTTGTAGCTTCTTATCAAAATGCTAAATGTCAAGAACTTGACACTGTTATTGTTACTTATAGAGCGAATTTATTTAATGCAATAACAAATAAATACTTTAAAACAGGTGATTCGCTTTATGTTTTCAGCGGGTTTCTTGATACTACTACGACAATACGAAAGAAAAAACTTGAGAAAGTTGGATTCTGGGGAAATTATTTTTCTTGTACAGATACCATTTTATTTTATCATACGAAAGATTCAATTAGTGTATTTAAAAAATATTCTGTCTTTTACAGCTATATTCGTATAAGAAATGATATTGATACGCTTCCCGAAGTGTATGTTAATTTTGATATGTTCGATAAAAAAAATGAGGCTATTCAGTATCGTAATTTTACAGTGGATTTAACTTCGTCCTCAAGATTTGAGATTCTAATCAATGATACTGTCGTTGTTGAAAATCAGAAAAACTCTCAACCAATAGGTCCGTCAGCGCAATATATGAGTCGAAATGTTTTGCTCACAATTTCTTGCGACTTGAGACCAGCATACACGCAAGTTTATTCTGGTGATACGCTTAAATCAAGTAATAGTGATTTCATTATTACGCGATCTCAACTGGACAGTATTTATATATGGGATTTATATTTAAATGGTAAGGGATTTGATAAATACGGCTGGCTGCCATGGGGAGACTCCTTAAAAAAAATTTCTACTCGTAAAATGTATGACGATGGAACGCATGGCGATGCAAAAGCAAATGATCGTATCTATACTACTCAATTTATGCTTTTCAAAGACTCGTCATACTCACAATTATTAGGCAAAACTTTTCGTTTCAGCATAAATGGTTATGATAATGAAGCTGGTATTTACGGCGGAAATATTGTTCATATTACAAACGTTAATGATGATAATAGTAATTATGTGGCTGTTGGTTGTTTTGGAGGTCAAATAAAAAAATTATATAAATATTGGTCTTGGGACTTTGATTATTGTGGAATAACAGCTATAGAAAGAGATGAGAACACTTTTCCTCAATTTTTGTTAAATCAAAATTTTCCTAATCCGTTTAATCCAAATACAATGATCAGTTATCAATTATCAATTAACAGTTATACAACATTGAAAGTGTACGATGCGCTCGGCAGAGAAGCGGCAACATTAGTAAACGAAAAACAAGAACCGGGAACGTATCATGTGTCATTTGACGCAAAAAATTTATCAAGCGGGATGTATTTTTATAGATTACAGAGCGGAGAAAAAACTTTGATTAAGAAAATGACGGTGATAAAATAATTTTATAGGTAGCTTTATGAAAACAAAAACATTGATTTTATCAATCTGTTTACTTTTCGTTTTAATTACTGAGAAAAATTTTTCACAATGGCAATTACTGTACCCTTCTGTTCCGCCTTCTGCCATTAGCGATATTGTTTTTGTAACAAAAACCACAGGGTTTTGTTCAACAGTGGATGCCGCTATTTATAAAACAACAAACACAGGAATAACATGGTTTGAAGTTGCGCGAGAAAAAAGAGAATATATTCACAGTTTGGTTTTTGAAGATTCGCTGCACGGCGCAGCAATTCTTCCTCCTAATTATATTGGCGATACTCTAAATATTTTAGAAACAACAGATGGCGGCAATACATGGAAGAGAAAATTCATTGGAATATTTAATGAATTTGGACGCATCGGCAGAGAAAATAATATTCTTTTCTCTGTCCGCCCCAATGTTTGGTTAATGTCTTCTTATCAAGGCGTTTTGAGAAAAAGTACAAACTTCGTCAACTGGTCAACATGTTTATCGTTTCCAATTTTCTTTCCATCCGATGTAGGCGAGCCTGTTGCAAATATTACTGCTTTTCAAAAGGTTTCTGCAAATAAAGTTCTCGCATTGGCAAATAAATATTCATACAAAGAGTTTTATAGTATTAACGATTCTGTTTCATTTATTTTACAAAGCGATTCTAATTGTACGGTTTGGGATACGTTGTGGATCGGTTCTAATGTTGCTTTATTTACATTCCAATTCATTGATTCGTTGAACGGATTAGCAGCCGGTGAATTTGGCGCTGTAATGAAAACAACAGACGGCGGAAAAAATTGGAAAACAATTTTTCAAGATTCCACTTTCCACATTTATTTTATTTTGCACGTCGATTCGCAAAATATTTTTTTGTTAACACATTTAAATAAATTATTGCGCTCAACAGACGGCGGAAAAAGCTGGCAGCAACAGACTATTAACCCTTCGCTTCCATGCCGAAAAATTGTTTTTGTTGACCAATCAATCGGGTTTATGTCGTCTAAAACAGGACTTCCATTTAGAACTACAGATGCTGGAAATACATGGAAAGAATATACAGCCAGCCTCGAAGGAACAATCAGTGAAATTGACTTCGTTTCTGAAACTATTGGATTTGCGCTTGTTTCCGGGAAAGTTTACAAATCTAATGATGGGGGAAAATCTTGGAGTGTTGCTAATAATACAACTGATTTAATTTTCTCGTCTGTTGATATGTTGGATTCGATAAACGGATGGGCGGCATCTACAAATAAATTTTTTACAACCACAGACGGCGGGCAATCGTGGAATGAAAATTTTTCCGATCCATCTATTTCCTCTATCCGTAAAATTGAATTTTTTGATAAGTCGCTTGGCATAATTTCAGAAGCGCGAAAAGACAATGACGCGTATAATATTGTTACTACCGACGGCGGAAAAAATTGGACTTCTTATACAATGCCGGAGCCGGTTTCTTCTTATTCAAAAGTACAGTTTACAGATTACGCGCATGGCTGGTTAGTTGAACAAGGCGAAGTTTGGAAAACAATCGACACGGGAAAAACATGGAAAAAAATCTTTTCCGATTTATCGTATCGTTTTTCATGGGGATTTCATTTTATTGATTCATTATACGGCTGGTATATTTCCGATTCTGTTCGATTTACATCAGATGGCGGAAACTCTTGGAAATCCGCATCGCTTCCATATTTCGATCAAATTCAAGATGTAAAATTTATTTCTAGAAAACGAGGATTTGCGGTTGGCTACAATGGTTCGATTTTTAGCACAACAGACGGCGGCGTAACGTGGAACGCAGATTTTCATCGTTCCAGCACATTGCTTAATTCAATATCTATATTCCAAAAAAATAATATTTCTCATTTATGGATTGGCGGCGATGGTTTTGTTGTTGAATATGCGAACACAATAACCAACAATTTGAATTTGAATAACAAAAATATTCCCACAGAATTTTCTCTTTCGCAAAATTATCCTAATCCGTTTAATCCAACAACAACAATATTGTATTCTGTAGGGACGGATGCCCATCCGTCCCAAAATAATATGCACGGACGGGCGTTTCCGAAGGAGTCCTTCGTGAACGTGCCTACATTGGTAACATTAAAAATTTACGATGCGCTCGGAAGAGAAATCGCAACGCTTGTAAATGAAAACAAAGAACCGGGAAATTATTCTGTGCAGTGGGACGCAAAAAAATATTCAAGCGGAATTTATTTTTACAAATTGCAAAGCGGAGAAAAATTCCTGATTAAGAAGATGACGGTGGTCAAGTAATTGGATTCGCACGTACTGCTCTCTGGAAGGACAGTTTGTTTTTTATCTGTTGGCAACGCCGGTTAGAAAATACATAATGGCAAGCGCCGCAAGTTTTGCGGTTCTTCCATCAACATCGTATTTCGGATTCATTTCAACAATATCAATCATTTTTACTTTGCGGCGTTTGCCGGCAAACAGCGCGGCAACTAAAAATTCTTCCGCAGAAAGTCCGGTCGGTAATGATGCGCTTACTCCCGGCGCCTCGCTTCCTTTCACTGCGTCAATATCAAAACTCACATAAAGCGAATCGGTTGGAGCGGAAGCAAGTTCGTACGCAAGTTCCATCACTTTCGTCATGCCGTCTTCGCGCACATCGCGCAGAGAAAAAACTGTGGCGCCGCGTTCAATAAGTTCTGTGTAATGGTCTTCCGCATTGGCAAACGATTGAATTCCGACTTCAACAAAATTCATTGCATTTAACGCCGATGTGTGATGATCGAGCATCTGGCGAAACGAAGTTCCGCTGTTCCGTTTCGGAATCGGTTTGCGAAAATCGAGATGCGAATCAATATTGATAACGCCGACGGTCTGCTTTCCTTTTGAAAATCCGAGAAAGTTTGGAAATGCAATATCGTGTCCGCCGCCGAGAACAATCGGAATTATATTTTGGGCAATCAGCGCGGCGACTGTTTCTGCAAGTTTATCGTGCGTTTCTTCCAACGTTTTTCCGATTTTGATATTTCCGAAATCAAAAATGGAAAGCGAGTGGGGAGAATTTTCCTTTCCAATAACAAATGGCGTGCGTTTATAAAATTCTGCACGAATAACATCCGGCGCATCTTTTGCGCCGATTCTGCCGCTATTGCGTTTTACTCCTTCGTCAGTCGGAACGCCAAGAATTCCCACGCGGATATCGCCGGAAAAATCTTTCGGATTTCGCAGAACCGAATCTCCCATACGCGGGTCGCTTTTATCGCCGTGCGAAAAGAACAGCGCTTCGTCGGGAGGAAGCAAATATTTCCAAATTGTTCTCATTTGTATGGTAAGTTAGAAGGTTTCAAATCAGAATCAAGCGCAATAGAAAAAAAATTTTTTGCGTGCTTTGGCGCGCTTTTTTTTGACTTTCCGCTCCGTTTACAGTAACTTTGCTTAGAAAAAATTTTTTGAAAGAATAATGCAACTGTATCTTCGGTACGCGCTGATTACTCTGGCGCTTATTACGCTGCAAACAACAATAATTCCCTTTACATCCATCGCGCACATTATTCCCGATATTCTGCTGATCTGGATTGTGTACATCGCCATAACGCGCGGACAAATTCCTGCAACAATTTTCGGATTTGCCATTGGGCTTGTTATGGATTTGCTGAGCGGAGAATTTCTCGGACTTTCTGCGCTGACAAAAACCATTGCCGGATTTTTGTCTGGATATTTTTACAATGAAAATAAAATTGAAATGACTTTAGGGAATTATCAATTTTTAATTTTTGTGGCGATTATGTCGTTTGTGCATAACGTAATTTACTTTGTAATTTTTACGCAGGGAAGCGACGTAGGATTTTTTACCGCAATTTTCCGCTTCGGAATGTTTTCTACAATTTATACAACATCGCTTGCACTCATTCCGTATTTTATTTATTCACGATCAGCATCGCCGTTTCGGTAAGAAGATTGTATGGAAGAGTTTGGTTCACGAGAACGTAAAATAGTTTTTAAGGTTGTACTGGGAATTCTGCTGGCAATTCTTATCGGCAGATTGTATATGCTTCAATATATTTACGGCGACCTGTACGGAAAAGAGGCGGAAACAAATTCCATTCGCAATGTTCCGAAAATACCTATCCGCGGTTACGTGTACGATAGAAAAGGAAAACTTCTTGTTGATAATCGTCCGTCGTACACCGTAATGCTTACGCCAATTGATTTTAACGCAAAAAATCTTCCTTTGCTTTCTTCAATTTTGCAAATGCCTGTTTCTATGATT
>CAYXEE010000060.1:0-9954 GCA_964463935.1 uncultured Chitinophagaceae bacterium
ATGGAATGGAGTAAAGTGGGATTCTGTCCCTGGAACTTTTGCAATGCCCAATTTTACTTATCCTTCAAGAATAGTTTTTGCAAACGGAACACTTTATGCAATCGGAAATTTTACGAAAGTTGGTTCGCTTTCAAATCTTCAAGGAATTGCGCGTTGGAATGGTACGCAATGGGAATCAATGGGAACGCTTCGCTACACCAATTCAAACAATAGCGCTAACAATAAAGCATTTACAGTTACACCCGATGGAAGAATTTATGCGGCAACATATTCTATTGATACATGGAGCAAAGAAGATGTTGCAATAATAAAATGGAATGGAACTCAATGGGACACTGTTGCAAAAGGATTAACCGGTTCTGCAGTCAGCGCAACGGGAACAAGTACCAATGCTCACGTAAATGATATTGCAGTGCATGGCGATACATTATATGTAGTCGGCGCATTTAGCAAAGCCGGAAATAAAATTGCTAATTGCATCGCAAAATGGAATGGTACAAGCTGGGATTCTCTTGGTGAAGGAACAACAAGAGAATTAATAAATGTTGCGCTTGATTCATTAGGCAGAGTGTATGTTTCCGGCAGCAGCAGTCCTGCAAAAATTGCAAATGGAAATGATGCAATCGGGCGCTGGAATGGAAAAACTTGGGAACGGCTCGGACTTGGAATAACAAAACCACAATACAGTCAATTGCCGTTAGTTTGGGATATGAAAATAGTCGGAAGCAAATTATATATCTGTGGAAATTTTACTGAACCCGGAGGAATTGCAACCACAGGCGCAGTGTTGTACAATATTGCATTAGAAAAGTGGCAGGCATTGAATGGAAGAGGAACAAATGGTTTTTCGAGCGGAACTGTTTTTGCTTTCCATGAAACAAAAAAGGGAGAAATTTTTGTTGGCGGTGAATTTAATTTTGCCGGAGCTGTTCCGGCAAAAAGAATAGCTCAGTGGAAAAACGGACGCTGGGATTCTGTTGGAACGGCATCATTTAAAAATAGTTCTGCAATTGCAAATATTACTAGCGATGATTCGGTAGTATATTTTTCCGGCGGATTTTCTTCAGTAGATGGCATCAATTCGGCTAATATTATTAAATGGAACGGCAAAAATTTTATTTCTATGAATGGCGCTGGACAGCCCGGGGGAAAAATAAATGCAACAGCGTGGTATAAAAATAAATTAATTGTTGCAGGAAATTTTTCAACAAGTTTTGGAATATTTCCTAATGCAAAAACTGTTTATGGAATTTTGCAATGGGATGGAACAAAATGGGATTCGCTTAATATCGGTTTAACTTCACGTACGTACTCTTCGGGATTTGAGTTTATCAATGCCGGAAATGTTTCTGCTATAGCAACTAACGGCACAGATTTATTTGTCGGCGGAACATTTACGCATGCAGGAAGTGATTCTACTATAAATATAGCGCGATGGGATGGCGTAAAATGGAACAAAGTCGGCGATGGAATTTTTCGTTACAATAAAAATTCAACATCTGTAAAAATTGCCGCTATGCAATTTATTGGAAATGATTTATATGTTGCCGGAACATTTGATTCCATTGGAACAAAACCGGTTTGGCATCTTGCAAAATGGAACGGTTCTGTTTGGGATACAGTAAGTTTGGCATTGCAAAGCGATATTTACGGCGTAACAGACATGACATTTGACAAGCAAAACAGAATGTACATTATCGGCAAATTTACAATTAACAAGGATAATACATTCAAATATGCAGCGCGATGGAACGGAACGAAGTGGGAGCGGCTTGGAAATTTGACGAGCAATTTTTCACAAGATATGTTTATGGCAGAAAGCGATTCAAAAGGAAATATTTATGTCTCCGGCTACTTCGGATATATTGACGGATTTAGTTCGCAAAATTTTGCCGCATGGATTAACGATCCCGGAATTATTGAATCAGTAAAAAAACTTGATAAAGGAATTGTTCCGCAGGAATTTTCACTGTTGCAAAATTATCCTAATCCGTTTAATCCAACAACAACAATTTTGTTCTCAATTCCTGCGAAGAAAAACCTAACAGGTCTTGAAGACCTGTTAGGTTTGCGTGTTTCGCTGAAAGTTTATGATGCGATTGGAAGAGAAGTTGCAACGCTTGTGAATGAAAAGCTTAATGCCGGCGAATATGAAATAAAATTCAATGCTTCACATTTATCCGGCGGCGTTTATTTTTACAATTTAACTTCAGGAAAATTTTCTGAAACAAAAAAAATGTTGCTTGTCAAATAGCGCCATTTGGCGCTATTGTAAGTAGTCATAAAAAAAATTACAAGATGCCGGACATTTCTTAAATTTGTCCGACATCTCAATTTTTGGTTTATCTAAATAAAATAAGAGAGGGTAAATGGCTGGACAAACATTAAAAGCGATATTATTTTTTTCTACAATTTTTTCCGCTGCACTAAATGCACAATGGACTGCGTTGAACAATGGATTTGGAAGCGAAATTTATGCAATGAAAAAAATCGGCAATATGTTCATTGCAGCAACTAAAGACAGCGGTATTTTTATTTCAACAAACTCCGGCGTTGATTGGCAAAAAAGAAATAATGGATTAACAAACTTAAAAGTGTATTCACTTGCAGTTAACGGTTCTACCGTTGCATCGGGAACGTATGGCGGCGGCGTCTATATCTCCACGGATAATGGTAATTCGTGGGTTCAAAAAAACAGCGGATTAACTCTTCCTTATATTTATTCGTTAGCGTATTCAGGACAAAATTTGCTGGCTGGTTCCGGCGGAAGCGGGGTTTTTATTTCTACAAACGGCGGAACAAATTGGAATATTAATCTTTCGCTTGCTCCAATAGCTGCAGCGTTTCATGTTACGGATACTACAGTATATCTTGGCATTGGACCTTATTTTTATCGTTCGCGCAACAATGGAGCTAATTGGACGTTAGTTGCAACAGCAAACTATTCGGTTAAGGCGTTTTCAATTACACAAAACTTGACAAATACAAATCTGTTTGTTGGAACGCTGGGCGGAGTTTACAATTCTACAAATAATGGCAGTTCGTGGTCAACAAAAAATACCGGACTTACGTACACCAGCGTAAATTGCTTAGCAGTCAGCGGAATGAATGTTTTTAGCGGCACCGAGAATGGAGGAGTTTTTCTCTTAAAAGAAAATGCAACATCATGGATTCAAGTGAATACCGGATTGCCTGCAAATACCAGCATTCGTGAAATTATTATAGATGGAAATAGTATGTATGCTGCATCATCAGCAGGTGTTGTTTGGAAGCGCTCGGTTCCCGAAGTAACATACATAAAGGAAATGAACTCTTTGCCGAATGATTTTGCGCTGTTGCAAAATTATCCCAATCCGTTTAATCCTACAACAACAATACAATTTCAAATCCCCCATAAAACCCTTTATGCCGAAGGCATCCCTTCGGGACAAGGGGGAAGCCGCGAAGCGGCAGGGGGATTCGTAATGCTGAAAATTTATGATGCGCTTGGACGTGAAGTTGCAACGCTTGTGAATGAAGAGCTTACATCCGGCAGTTATGAATTCACTTTCGATGGTAAAGAACTTCCTTCAGGAATTTATTTTTACAAATTATATTTTGGAAATTTTTCTCACACGAAACGGATGAGTTTAATAAAATAATTCGGTGAAGTTATATGGTTATTCTTTTCTGGGGAGGAAAGAATAACATTAGACTTCAATCTGAACAAGGCGGGATGCACGAAGGCACATCCCGCTTTTTTATTTTCTAAATACTTGACCTCGAAGCGAAACTTCTCTATATTTTCTCGCCACTTACATTCTGAATTGTTAATGCCAAAAGTTTATTGTACTTCGTTTGAATCAAAAATTGGGACAATCTATGTCGCTTCAACGGACAAAGGCGTCTGTAAAATTTGCATTCCGAAAGAAACGAAAAAAGATTTCTTTCGCTGGCTTGGAGCATATTTTAATGAAGACGATGTAGTAGAAAACAAAAGCAAAAATAAAGAAGTGATAGAGCAGCTTACTCGCTATTTTAACGGCAAGCTGGCAAAATTTTCTGTCCCGTTAGATTTAATTGGAACGCCGTTTCAACTTCGTGTTTGGAAAGAATTAAAAAATATTTCGTACGGAACAACAATTAGTTACAAACATCTTGCGCGCCGTACCGGAGTGCCGCGCGGATTTCAAGCTGTAGGAAGAGCAAACGGGTGTAATCCTATTCCGATAATTATTCCATGTCATCGTGTTATCGGTACGGATGGTTCTCTTACCGGATACGCAGCAGGAATTAAAACAAAAGAATTTTTACTTCGCGCAGAAGGCGCATTGTTAGTGTAGCAAAAAAATATTATTGTGTAAACTTTTCTTCTCATTGCTTCGCCTTTCTAATTTCCGTATTTTCATCTTGTCATTTACCTTTCACATAATTTGAAATTTACACTTGAGTCTTTTACAACAATTAAATTCAGTTCAGCGCGAAGCCGCATCTGTTATCAATGGTCCGGTTATGATAGTTGCCGGCGCTGGAAGCGGTAAAACACGCGTACTTACCTATCGTATTGCACATCTTTTAGAATCCGGCATTCCTCCGTATGAAATACTTGCGTTAACATTTACCAACAAAGCCGCCAACGAAATGAAAGAACGTATCGGCAGGTTAGTCGGTCATCAGGCAAAAAATCTTTGGGCAGGAACGTTTCACTCAATTTTTGCAAGAATTCTTCGTCAGGAAAGCGAAGCAATCGGTTATCAGCGAACATTTTCTATTTATGATGCGGAAGATCAGCTCGGCGTAATAAAAAATATAATGACGGGGCTGAATATTTCGCAGCAGCAAACAAATCCGCGCGCGGTGCAATCAAGAATTTCAGGCGCAAAAAATCAAATGGTGTATCCGCGCGAATATGAAGAATTAGCAAAAGATTTGTTTGAACAGAATGCAGCGCAGATTTATCATGAATATCAGCAGAAATTGTTTAAGAGCAATTCAATGGATTTTGACGATCTATTGCTTAAGCCGATAGAACTTTTTCAAAAACATCCGCGCATATTGGAAAAATATCAATATCGTTTCAAATATCTGTTGGTGGACGAATATCAAGATACGAACCGCGCACAGTATGTTTTAATAACAATGCTTGCAAAAAAACTGCGAAATATTTGCGTTGTCGGCGACGACGCGCAAAGTATTTACGCTTTTCGCGGCGCCGATATTCGCAATATTTTGGATTTTGAACGCGATTATCCCGAGGCAAAAATTTTTCGCTTGGAACAAAATTACCGTTCAACAAAAAATATTTTATCTGCGGCAGATTTCGTAATTAAAAATAATCGCAATCAAATTCAGAAAACGCTCTGGACTGAAAATTTAAAAGGGGATACGATAACAATAATTGAAGCGGATGACGATAAAGACGAAGGATTGAAAATTGCAGATAAAATTCAGACGCATATTTCAAAACAAAAATATAATCTGAAAGATTTTGCGATTTTGTACCGCACCAATGCTCAATCGCGTTCGCTGGAAGACGCGCTTCGCCGTTCAGGAATTCCGTATATCATTGTCGGCGGCGTTGCATTTTATCAACGGAAAGAAATTAAAGATGTACTTGCCTATCTTCGCGTTATTGTAAATCCGCTGGATGAAGAGAGTCTGCTTCGCATCATCAATTATCCCGCTCGCGGTATCGGCGATACTACAGTTGATAAATTGATTGAGTATGCAGGAAAATCTCATCTTTCATTTTTTGATACTCTCCTTAATGTTCGTTCCATAGAAACATTCAGCGAACGGACGAAAAATTCGGTATCGCAATTTTCTTCATTTATTACAAAATACATCGAAATGAAATCGCAAATGTCTATCAGCGAACTTTCGCGCGCAATTGTAGATGAACTTGGCATTTTGCGGATGTACAAAGATGAAGGTACGCCGGAAGCAATCGGACGATGGGAAAATATTCAAGAATTACTTTCTGCGATTTCGGAATTTGCCGCAAAAACAGAAAATGCAACGCTTGAACAATTTCTTGAAGAAGTTGCGCTTGTTTCCGCCGTTGACTCAATGACCGATGAAAATAATTCTGTTACGCTTATGACGCTGCATTCGGCAAAAGGATTGGAATATCCTGTTGTATTTATTGCAGGCGTAGAAGAAGGATTATTTCCTCTCTATCAAGTTTCTCCCGATTCGCATGAATTAGAAGAAGAACGCCGTTTATGTTATGTCGGAATTACGCGCGCAATGAAAAAATTATATTTATCGTACGCGCGAATTCGATTTCGATTCGGCGATATGACGTATCCGGTGGTTTCCCGCTTTATCAATGAAATTCCCGATTCGTTAGTAGAAAAAGAATCTTCTCGCGGACGAACATTAGAATCAACTTATACATCTATGCAGAATGCGAGAAATAAATATCAATCTTCAATTTCCCGCAGCCGAACTGTTCCTACGAAAAAGAAAGAAGCAGGATTTGTTCCCGATGCGCAGGTTGATTATGAAAATGAATCGCAAGAAAATGTTGCGTTGAAAGCAGGATTGTACGTTGAACACGAAGTTTTCGGCAAAGGGAAAGTGATGCAGATTAGCGGAAAAGGGGACGCCTCAAAAGCTGTTGTGTATTTCCAGAGCGTCGGTCCGAAACATTTAATGGTAAAATTTGCAAAACTGCGCGTGCTTGGATGAATCAATTACATTCTGAAAATATTTTTAGAACAGGCGCGTATAATTTTTTTATTTTCGCTTTAGCAATCGCCGTTCCATACGCAATAATTTTATTCTCTAAGCAGATTATTTTTCAATCGTTTTTTCCTTCCGGCATTTCTCCGAGCTTATCACAATTATTTGAAGCAGATTTTTGGCAATTCTCCATTGCATTGTTAGGAATTTTATTTCTTTCGCGCGGACATTTATGGAGTTATGGAATTTGTTCCGATAATCTAAAACGTTCGATGCTATTTTTAGGCGCGGGATACATATTTTCCGCGCTGCTGTTTTTATTGCTGCGTTTGTTTGAAGTTGAATTGGTTGCTTTTCGTTATGCCGCCGCTGCGCCGCGCGAGGATAAATTGATGCTGATGCTTATTCAGTGGATGTCTTCGCCTGTTGCGGACCAGATTTTATTTTTTGGTTTGGCGCAGACTTTTTTAGTGAAATTTATCCGTTGGAATTCAAAATTACATTTTCTGCAATTCATCGTTCCTATACTTATTTCTACAACATTGTTTGCTGCATTACGCACGACGCTGCCGATGGCTGTTGATTCAATAATAAATACAATTGCCGTAATTACTGCGGGAGCGTATTCTTCTTTTGTGTATTCAAAAACACGAAGTCTGCTTGCGCCGATGTTGTTTCAGGCGTTTTTTTTCGGTCTCCCATTTTTTATTGCTTTTTTTCCGTTATGAAAAAAATATTTTTGCAAATTCTGCTTTGTGTTTCGCTTATTTATTCCCAGCAAAATTCATTCGATGATACGCCGCTGGCAACAGTCGGCAATTCCGTTATTACACGAAAAGAATTTGTATCCCGTTTTGAATTAACACCGGGATTAAACAGACAAGGGAAAAATTCCATTGAAGCGGCTAAAGCGGAATTTTTACTTTCTATGATAGCAGAAAAAATTTTGGCAGCGTACGGAGGCGTGCAAAATTTTGATAACGATTCTATTTTTAGAAATATACTTTCAGATGTTGAGCGGCTGCTTGTCCGCGATGAATTGTACCGAAAAGAAATTTCTGATAAAATTGTAATTTCAAACAATGAAATCCAGCAGGCAATAAAACGCTCGCAAACGGATTTGAAAGCGTATTTTATTACTGCAAAAACAAAAGAGGGAGCGGATTTTCTTTACGCTCAAATTAAAAAAGGGAAGCCGTTAGAGAGTTTTTCATTTGTGAAAGATTCTCTTAATGATTATGAAGGACCGGATTCCGCGATTGCTCGATGGGGCGATGTTGAAGAGCGAATGGAAAACGTAATTTACTCTTTAAAATTAAACGAGACCTCAACGCCGTTTCAACTTGACGATGGATTTTATATTGTAAAAGTGATGGGAAAGACAATGTCGTTTACTTCCGGTTCGCAGGAGCAGACGATAGTAAAAGAACGCGTTACGGGAATTCTTCGAAAGCGAAAAGAATTTAAGCGTATGACGGATTTTATGAACCAAGAATTGAAAACAACCTCTACGCAAATACATTCCAAATTATTCAAACAAGTTGTTGTGCAGTGCTACGAATATCACCGCGCACATTCTTTTTTGCCGGATACTACGCAGTTTATTTTTGACAAAGTTGTCGTTGCATCGTTAGCAGAAAAATTTCCCGGTGATTTTAAAAAAACATTTGTAACATTTCCGCATACAGTTTGGACTTTGGAAACTGCGCTTAATAAAATCGCTTCCGCCGGACTAATAATACCGAAGCCCTCGCATCGCAATATGAGAATTGATATTGAGCAGCGTCTGCGCGATGTAATCGATCAAGAATATTTAACCGTGCTGGGATATAAACGCGGTCTGCATCAATCCAATGCCGTAAGAAAGGATATGAAAGTTTGGCGCGATGCGTATCTTTCGCAATATGTCCGGCAAAAAATTGCGGATACAGTTTTTGTAAATGAACAAGATTTGCTGGAAGGGAAAAATGCTTTTGCAAACGATACGGCGTTAGTGCGAGACGCTGAAAAATTTTCTGCAAAAGTAAAAAGTTTAAAAATGGAAGGGCTGTTAGATCGTTTCATCGGGAAAAACGCCGGAGAAATCGGAATTACAATTTTTGAACAAAATCTTAAAACCACCGAAGTTACACGCACGCCATCAATGGTTTTTCGTTTTCTCGGATTCGGCGGCAGAATGTTTGCGGTTCCGTTTGTTGTTCCTCAGATAGGTTGGATAAATTATACGAACGAAGGGGATATTAAACTTCCGTAAAAAAACTGAACCGCAATGTTTGCGTATTACGATGCTCGTTTGTATTTCATAAATGTATCAATTCGTTGTTTATCCATTGCGCGAATTATTCCAACAACAACGCCGAGCAGTTTAAAATTCTCATCATATTTACTTACTACAATCGGCTTATATTTTTTATTTGCAGGAACAAGCCGCACAATATTTCCTTCGCGGTAATACCATTTTACAGTCGGCTCGCCTTCTACTAACGCAACCACAATTACGCCGTTTTGCGCTTCGCGTTTCGGATCAACAAAAAGAAGGTCGCCGGTTGCAAGTTGTGCGTCTTTCATACTATCTCCGCGCACATACACGCCGAATAAATCATCCGAAGCGGAAATGTAACGCTGAAGTTCAAATGTGTCAACAATATTTTCCTGCGACATAAACGGATGTCCGGCGGGAACATATCCGTAAATTGGAATTCCTTTTGGCTTTATTGGAATAAGTTCTATTCCTCGTGAAATGTTGGGAATGTAGCGGAGCGCATTTTTCCGCTCTAACGCAAGAAGATGAGCGCGGACAGCATTGATATTTATTTTTAATTTTTCTGCAAGTTCGCTTAAGGTCGGCGGAATGTGGTTTTCATCAATATATCCGCGAACAATTTCCAGAACATTTTGCTGCGCCTTAGTAAGAAGCGATGTTTTCATACTTTCTCCGCTGTAATTATTTATACTGTAAAAATATACAGTACTACGGTTTGCGAGTCAAGCAGAAATTTTTTATGCTAAAGAAAAAGGGAGATGTATGGGTTTAGAAAAAATTTGCCGCATAACAATTAACGGCAATAAATTTGAAGCAAAAGTTCTGTTGGAATCTGAGAGTATTATTATTCGCGGAGAAGAAAAGCGAATAATTTCTTTTCAAAAAAAAATGTAGAACAGGGCGTTGAAAAACTCTTTTGTTAGCCACGAATCACACGAATTGAAGATACAGATCTCGATTTATCAGTTAATTACTGAAGTTACGCAAGAAGTTAAAACATAAGCAAAATAAGGGGTATATTAGTC
>CAYXEE010000061.1:0-9910 GCA_964463935.1 uncultured Chitinophagaceae bacterium
CGTCGTAGAGCTTAATAGATTCATCCTGCATCCATTCGTTTCCATTGTACAACAGCAACGTAGAATTATTTCCCACAACACAAATATTTGTAGAATCTACTATTTTTATAGAATTCAATCGTTCCCGTACATCTATTTTTTGAACTTTCCATTCGTTGCCATTCCACAATAATATTGTGCCGGCATCGCCGGCGGCAATTCCAAAATTTTCTGAAATCATTTTAACGCGATTCAACGAATTTTCTGTCGGGGAATAAACTTCTTTCCACTTGCCATTTTTGTATCGTATAATAATTCCATTTCTTCCAACCGCCCAGCCGCTTTCTTTTGAAAGCATAAAAACATCATTTAAATCTCCTTCATACGCTACGGTTCGGTTTTTTTTGTACGCCGGGCTTTCTATTTCTTTCCAATGTCTGCCGTTGAAATAAAGTATATGCCCTTGTTGTCCAACCATCCAAGCAGTTCCGTCCGAAAATTGAAAAATCCCTTTGTACATTACATAATCAATTTCATCCCACATAATTTTTGGCAATGAAATTTCTTTTCTTCCGGCGCCAAAAAATTCAGAAAGTACGGGACGATATGCGCCATTATGCGTAAGATGATTAACAGTCCAAATTGTTGCAGAATCTTTTGTAGCAAGAAGCGGAAAATCGGAATATTCGAACTGATAAAATTCTTTCCATTCGCCGTTTGAAAAACGATACGCGCGTCCATTCGTTTCGCCCCGCCCGTTGGAAATTGCAATTCCGTTCGATGACGAAAACATAATTATCCGCGCGCCGAGTTCAACAACAGCTTGGCGGTACCAGGAAGCATTTTTTGCTTCTCCGTATTTCATATCAAGTTTTGAATTGCATGCGCCAAAAAATACAATGGCAATAAAACTTACTACAACGGGAATTATATGTTGAATTTTTTTGTTCAAAATTTGCAGAGTTCTAATGAAATGTAATTAAACATCGCTTCAATTAACAACTTGAATTTACCATTTTCAAATTGTATTTTACGCTAAATTAAAACTAAAAAGGAGAATAATTCAAATGAAAAAAATTGTTTTACTTATGCTTATCGGCATCATCTCGTTTGCATTCGCAGAAGAGAAGGGAAACACCGTAAAACTTACGGTAAATGGAATGACCTGTTCTTCGTGTGTAAATACCGTTGAAAAGGCGTTGAAAGGCGTAAATGGCGTATTTGAAGCGAAAGTTAATTTAAAAGAAAAAAGCGCAACTGTTGTTCTGGCATCGAACAGCAAAATAACGCAAGATGAATTGATTAAAGCTGTTGCAGACGCCGGTTTTTCTGCTAGTGAAAATAAAGCCGAATCAAAATCTATGAAAAAAGCCGATGATTGCGAAGGCGGTTGCTGCGCCGACGATTGTGATTCAAGTTCAAAAGAAATGAAAACAAAAAAATCTAAAGCAAAAACTCCTGCTAAAAAATCGTAATTTTTTTTCTAATAGTAAAACCTTCTGAACAGTAAAATGTTTGGAAGGTTTTATTTTTTTATCCGAAACATTTGCAAATAAATTTCCTCTTGTGTATCATTCCCCACAAACTTCCCTTTCACCCTTTGTCATTCAAATTAAGTAAGGAGCTTTGAGTATGTCTGAACAAAAAAATCCCGTACAAAATTCTGCGCAGGATGAAATTTATACGCCGTCGCCGGAAATAATCGCACAGGCAAATGTTCCCGATCCGGAAAAAGCCCGCACGGAAGCGGCAAAAGATATTCAAGCATATTGGGCGAAACGAGCTGAAGAATTAGAATGGTACCAAAAATGGGATAAAGTTCTAGATGATTCAAACAAGCCGTTCTTTCAATGGTTTATCGGCGGAAAAACCAATATTGTTCTTAATGCGTTGGACAGGCATGTAAAAACATGGCGAAGAAATAAACTTGCGCTAATTTGGGAAGGCGAAAAAGGAGATTTACGAACATTTTCATATCACGCGCTCAATCGCGAAGTGTGCAAATTTGCAAATGTGTTAAAAAGTATGGGCGTAGTGAAAGGCGATCGCGTTACGATTTATATGCCGCGAATTCCGGAAACAGTTATTGCAATGCTTGCTACGGCAAAAGTCGGAGCTATTCATTCTGTAGTGTACGGAGGATTTTCTGTTGAAGCTCTTCACGGAAGAATTGAAGACAGCGAATCGAAAGTTATTATTACTGCCGACGGCGGAAATATGAACGGCAAAAAAATTGAATTGAAAAAAATTGTTGATGAAGCATTACAGCGAAGCGGCGCGCCGGAACATGTTGTTGTTGTACGTCACCTTGGAATTGATGTTACAATGGAGCCGGGACGCGATTATTGGTATCACGAATTAATGTCGCTTCCGCTTACGCGCAATCCGATGCGATGCGAAACAGAAATAATGGATGCAGAAGACCCGCTTTTTATTTTATACACTTCCGGTACAACCGGAAAGCCCAAAGCTATTCTTCACACGCACGGCGGATATTCCGTTGGAGTTCACGCAACATTGAAAGATGTATTTGATATAAAAGAAGAAGACCGATGGTGGTGTACTGCAGACCCGGGCTGGATTACCGGACATTCTTACATTGTGTATGCGCCGCTTATAGCCGGAGTAACGTCGTTTATGTACGAAGGCGCGCCGACATTTCCTTATCCGGATCGCTGGTGGTCAATAATTGAAAAATACGGAATAACAATTTTTTATTCTACGCCGACCGCAATTCGCGGCTTAATGAGATTTGGAACTTCGTGGCCAAATCGCCATGATCTTTCTTCCCTTCGTCTTCTCGGAAGCGTCGGCGAACCAATAAACCCGGAAGCATGGCGATGGTTTTACAAAAATATTGGAAAAGAAAAATGCCTGATAATGGACACATGGCGGCAAACTGAAACAGGCGCATTTATGATTGCTCCAATGCCTGCGATGCCGCTAAAGCCCGGCTCAGGAACAAAGCCGCTTCCCGGAATTACTGCAGACGTTGTTGATGAAAATGGAAAACCAGTCGCCGACGGCGAAGAAGGATTTTTGATTTTAAAAAATCCGTGGCCTGCAATGATGCGAACTATTTTCAAAGACCCAGACCGTTATGTTCAAACATATTGGAGTAAGTTCAAAGGATTTTATTTCGTCGGCGATTCTGCGCGCCGCGATAAAGACGGATATTTTTGGATTATCGGGCGCGTTGACGATGTAATAAAAGTAAGCGGGTATAGATTAGGAACAGCTGAATTAGAATCCGCGTTCATAACACACCACGCAGTAGCAGAAGCGGCGGTAATCGGTTTACCGCATGAAGTTAAAGGCGTTGCCATTCACGCATATTTAATGTTAAAAGCCGGACACGATGCAAGCGAAGAACTTGCTGAAGATATTCGTAAGCATATCGCGCATGAAATGGGACCGATTGCAAAACCGGAGAAAATTGAATTTGTGAAAGTTCTGCCAAAAACAAGAAGCGGAAAAATTATGAGACGCGTATTAAAAGCGCGCGCTCAAGGATTAAGCGAAGGAGATATTTCAACGTTGGAAGAATAATCTGTTGTCGTCAGTTGAACTTCGCCTTTAAGATAACGGTCAACTGACTTAGGGGCACCTCTAAAAACATCTCTTGCAACCCGCCAACTTTAAAATTATATGGTTGGCGGGTTTGTGAGTTTTTCGAGATGCCTTAGATTAGAATTGAATAAACTCTTTCAACAAATTATATCCAAGTATTAAACTTATTGAAAGCATTAGCAAACCAAAAAATCTTGTAATGCGTTTAAGGGTTTTCGGTTCAAATCTCATTTTGTGTTTTTCTACTAATGTTACAAGAGTAACGAACCAAATAGAAACGCCTGCTCCTGTTCCTAGGGCAAACAAACCGTTGTCATAAGCAGTTGGTTCTATCCAATGATATCCGT
Organism: uncultured Chitinophagaceae bacterium; assembly: GCA_964463935.1. Lineage (GTDB taxonomy): Bacteria > Bacteroidota > Ignavibacteria > UBA10030 > UBA8401 > JACFMZ01. The sequence goes on from CAYXEE010000061.1 coordinate 3,897, forward strand.
GAACAATTCCTCCAATAGTTACCCAGTATGCAAGAAACGATGGATTAGAAAAATACATTGCCATTCCCATTACTAAATAGCGTTTAAATCCGGGCGCATCTTTATCTTCACCCTGTAAATGAAGTTCGGGCAATTTGAAGAACGATGTTTTCACTCCATAAATAAAAAAAATCGCAAACGTTGCGATTCTAAATGAAAGTTCTAATGAAGGAAGAGAAATAAGAGTTGAAATTCCAAATAATGCAGCCGAACAATACACAACATCCATAAACGCCGAACCAAATCCGATTAACAATCCGTGCGTTGCTCTATTATGAAGCGCCTTCATCATAACAGCAAGATTTATTGGACCGACCGGAATAGTTGTTAAATAGCCAATAATAAAACCAATAACAAATGCAATCATTCATCACCTAATTGTGAAAACATATTGTAATGCTGCCTATTAGTATGAAAGATTGTTGTAATTTGCAAGAAAAATTTTTTATGCGGCATTTTCATGCGAAACAAACAAGAAACTTTCGTCAATAGAACCTCGTTCTTTTATTGCAAGAAGTAAATCAATAATCGGGTTAATTTCTAAATACTGCATTAAATGCTGTCGCAGTTTTGAAGCATTTTTAACGCCGCGCAAATAACCGGAATAAAATTTTCTCATTTCAATAACTCCGCGCCGCTCTCCCTTAAATTCAACAGAACTTTGCAGCAGATTAACACAAATATCTATACGTTCTTGCAATGTTCGTTCAGGATTTATCTCTCCGGTTTTGAAATAATGCTTCACATCAGAAAAAATCCATGGATTATCAATTGCGCCGCGTCCAATCATTACGCCGTCGCATCCTGTTTCATCAAAAACATTTTTAATTTGTTCCGGTTCAATCAAACTTCCGTTAACAATAATCGGAATTTTTACTGCTTCTTTAACTTTGGAAATCCAAGCATAATCGGGAATTCCGCTGTGCCCTTGCGATCGAGTTCTGCAATGAATTGTAAGAGCTTCAATTCCTGTTTGTTCAAGCATTTTAGCAACTTCAACAATTTGTATTGATTTTTCATCCCAGCCAAGTCGTGTTTTTACCGTTACAGGAAGTTTTGTAGATTTCACAACATTTTCTACAATACGATTCATACGCGGTAAATCTTTTAACAAACCTGCGCCTGCGCCGCGACCGGCAACGTTTTTTACCCAGCAGCCGGCATTAATATCAATTAAATCGGGGCTCAACGAATCTGCCATTTTTGCCCCCCCTTCCATTGCTTCTTCATCGCCGCCGTAAATTTGAATTCCCAGCGGACGCTCTTCTTCTGTAAAAAGCATTTTGCGAAAAGTCTTTTCAGAATTACGAATAAGTCCATCGGAATTTACAAATTCTGTGTACATAATATCTGCACCCAGTCGTTTACAAATTAAACGAAAGGGCTGTTCTGTTACATCTTCCATTGGAGCAAGAATAAGCGGACGCTCAATATTTATATCTCTAATTTTCATTTTAAAAAAATATCTCAAAATAAAAATGGCTTAACCTATTTCGTTAGATTAAGCCATTGTCGTGATCGCGGATGGGATCGAACCATCGGCCCTCTGCTTAAAAGGCAGATGCTCTACCACTGAGCTACGCGATCTCCATTTTTTAAAGCTTGTTAATATACAAAAAATATTACGTTACGGCAATGGTGTAACTAAAAATATTTTTACTATTGTGTAACTGCTTGAATTTGATCTTCGGAAGAGTCCGCTGGTAATTTTTTCTTGTAGATAATTCCAAATGGCACAATAACACAGTAACCAAGAACGAGAAGAATTGGCGCAACGATCAACGGCATAAATCCATCCCACGGCTCCATACTTAATGCAATGTATCCCAACAATATTACAACGAGACCTGCGCCAAGAATTTTGTAGTTCGTTGGTTCAAGACTCAAAATTTCTTCTTTCCGAAATTTTTTTCGCGCTTGTTTTTCTTTAATAACTTGTTTTGCCATTTTTTCTCCTTGTTAAAAAAAATAAGCCAGACAATGGGGGAAAACATGTCTGGCTTGACCTGCAATGAAACACTTAGGGGAGGAAGCGCTATTGCGGTCAAAACAAATATAGCCAGACAATTTACGAAAGTCAAATGCAAATTTTTGTTACCCTTCTAAATCACTTTTTATTTTTCTTCGTTCCCGATTTTGCAGATACTCTTTTTTTGGTTATAGATTTTTTAACTTTGTTTTTTGTCCCCCGCTTTATTACAATTTTTTTTGTTTTCATTTTTTGCACAGAATTTAGTTCTACAATTTTTTCTTGAAAAACTTCTAATTGAAACTGCGATTGTTCAGCGCTTAGCGCAAGCGAATTATACAATTCTGTAAACGTAATAAATGTAGATTCGATGGAACGCTTTGGCTCATCAATCAAAATCTCTGAAAACCAATCTAACAACAACCACGATGACAATCGTTCAAATCGCTCTTTATTAAAATACCATGTAGAATTATATTGATGTAAATCAATAAAATCGGCGGCTTGGAACTGTTCAAAAAGAATTTCAAACTTTTGCGCCAAAGTAGAATTACCGCTTCTAAAATTTTCTCCATTGTGCAGCAGTACCATAATCAAGCGAATGTGATAATCTGCATCTTCGCGCGCTCGTCCGAAATTTTGTAATACTTCTATCAGCGCGCTGTTTAATCGCAAATCATTAAGAATGGTATTTTTACCGATTTGCTTTCCTGCTTCATTAACGCAATGCAAAATTTCCTTCATTACAAACAATACCAGCGAATATTCCTTATCGTCGTAGAAAAGAATAGCATCTGCATTTTTTTTTGCAATGGTGTTAAGTTCAAAAATTTTTATTACGAGCTTTCGGCACGCTTCATTAAGAAAATTCCATTCCATTTGCGAACCGATTATATGATTTATATTTCCGGCAATTTCTAGAAACGCGGTGTGGAACGAAGAAACATCTGCTGAACGATTTTTTTTGCATTCAGCTATAAATTCAGTTAAAATTTGTTTCTGAAAGAAGGATTTAAATTTATCGTGCAGCGGCTTCAATCGTAAATCGAACAACAACGAGGTAATATTTGAACTGCCGTTTCCATGAAGCATTTCGGAAAGCCGCGCATATTCTCCGGTAGTATCAATTTCCTCCCTAAAATCTAAAAACAGCGCATAATCAAATGCGCGCAGAAACATTGTAAAACCATTTTCCCAAATATCTTTGCCGGAGCGGATAAATTCGTTATTCGTTCTATGCTCGCGGTAAATGTAAAACACATTCGATTCATTTTTTATTTCAAATGATTCAGCAATATGTTTTGTTTTAAGATTTCCCGTTTCTTCATTTCCTACAATTTTTTTTGCAGAATATTTTATACTTCCGCGTGTTTCTTCAAATTTGTTGTGAAAAAAAACTAACGCCTTTTCATTTCCAACTTTGTTTGAATATGCAAAAACGTTTTCATTAACATTGCCGCGCTCATCCCAAAAATCGTATGCTTCAAAATTGTGAACCTGACTGAACAAATACCGCTTTTTCATCAACGGAAATATTTCCAACGCATGACGATGCACAAGATATTCATTCGGTTTTTCATCGTAATATGCTCGTTGATATTCCATTCCGTATTTTTCCGTGAATCCTTCAATTTGTCCATGCGCAAACATCGGAAGTCCGGGAAGCGTAACCATCATTAAAGCAATTCCAAAATATTTATCTCCTGCGCCGAATTGAGCGATTGCCGTTTGTTCGTCGGGGTTGCTCATAAAATTAACATACCGCTTCAAGATTTCGGGATTAAATTCCAATGTATTTTTTATCAAGTCGCGGTATTTTTGATTTTCCTCTTTCATTAGCATGTGCATAAACGCGCTGTTGTAAACGCGGTGCATGCCAAGCGTGCGGACAAAGTATCCTTCCATAAGCCAAAATGCTTCTGCAAGAAGCAGTGTGTTGGGCATTTCGGCATTAAAGCGGTCAACAACTTCGCGCCAAAATTCATTCGGAAATTGCGAATCAAATTCTGTGCGCGACATCCCGCAATCTTGACGCGAAGGGACGCCGGAAGTTCCGGGCATTGGATACCATAAACGCTGATAATGTTTTTTGGCAAGCGTCATTGCGGCATCGAAGCGTATAATGGAAAATTTTCTTGCCACGTGAAAAATATTTTGAATAATTGCTTCACGAACATCCGCGCGCAGCAAATTTAATTGCGCAGTATCATTCCACGGCATACTCGTTCCATCGTTGCCGTGATAAAAATATTTTACATCGCCTGTCCGCTTATCAATTCGTTGAAAAACAACTGCCGCATCGCTTCTGCTCCAATAACCATCTTCAATGCGAAGTTCAATATCATGGTTTGTTGAAAGATTTTCGCCGGTAAATCGGTAATTGGGATACGGCGGTCTATCGGATTGAATAAAATATTCGGGATGTTCAATTACCCATTTTGAATACAGTCCAATGTGATTGGGCACCATATCGCCTGCAAGTCGAATTCCTCTTTGCCATGCGCGGTAATTTAAATTTTGAAATGCTTCTTCTCCTCCAAGGTCATACGCAATTTCATAATCGTAAAGCGAATAGGCGGAAGAAACTGCGTCAAGATTTCCGGTAATTTGCTTAATTCGTTTCGATGCGGCGCTCCGTTCCCAAACGCCGATTAACCATAAGCCGGTGAAATTCCATTTTGCAAGTTGATCCAATTCTTCATCGGGAATTTGGTCGAGCCGTTTAATTTCGCGCGAATATTTTTTGGAAAGCTGATCGAGCCAGACGTATGTATTTTTTGCGATGATAACAACATTGGGCATCCAGTCAAGATCGGCTGTGAATCGTTCCGGTTCTGCGTAAATATAATCCTCATGTCGAACACCCTGCGCCATCAATCTCTTTTGTTCTTCCGCTGAAAATTTTTGTTTACCTTTTTTATATTCAGGAACAAATGTTTCAACTTGTTTTTCTCCCCAAATTCCGCCGTGTTGTTTCTGCCAAATAAACTGATCTTCTTCTTTAGAAAATTCAATGCTCAAAACAATCTTATCAAAATATTTTGCAGAAAGAATAATTCCCCACTTTTCTTTAATAAAACCGAGCTGCGCTTCAAGCGAATCAGGATTGCTTAAAATTGGAGCTTTAAGCGCTTCAAACAAAAATTGTTTATCGGGTCCGAATGGCTTTTCGCTGAGAAAATATTTTTCCAATTCTTCAATAATTGTACTGTATGCCGTTGAATTTTTAAGATTTGCATCGTTAAATAATTCATTCAGCGAATTGTTTGCAGGATTGAAATTTGAAAGAAAAAGCATCATCATTTCTTCTAATGCAATATGCTTATTTGCTCTTCCTTCGGTTGTTTTTGCAAAATATTTTGCAATGGAAATCTTATGTTGATAAACATCTATCGGGGGAAATTCTTCTAAAAATTTTTGAAGCGTGAAATCTACTTTTTCTATTCCTAATTGATTTGCTAAATAATTATATGCGCGCTGAATAACGCCGGGATTTTCTTTTTCATCATAGTAGCGAACGATAAAATGACTAATTTCATCCAGCAAGCCCATTGCATTAAGCTGTGCAGCGCGAATTTCACCGCGCACATCATTTTCCTTATTTCGTTTTTGATTGATTTTATGCGCAAGTTCTCTCACCGCGCGAAAATTTGGGAAGATAATATTTCCATTAAAAGAAAATAACGATTCATCTACGGAATATTTTTTTCGTATTTCTTTTGCGATATGAAATTCAAAAGGTGAAAAGTGCGTTGTATTCATTGTTGTCCCCGATATTCACTATTAGTATAAAGAAATTATTTTCTTTCTTCAATTTGTTTCATATATTTGGTAAAGTTATTTATGTAAGGGGCCGTTAGCTCAGCTGGGAGAGCGCTTGAATGGCATTCAAGAGGTCAGCGGTTCGATCCCGCTACGGTCCACAGCAATTAAAACAATTTTTGTTAGTTTCTGAAGTTACGCAAAACAAGAAAAACGTCATGCCCGTCCCGAAGGTCCCGAAGGG
>CAYXEE010000062.1:0-9886 GCA_964463935.1 uncultured Chitinophagaceae bacterium
AGTTGCGTACCATGAATAAATAATAAAGAAAAACACTATGAGTAAACCAAGAGTAGCAACAGCATGGCTCGGCGGATGTTCAGGATGCCACATGTCATTTCTTGATCTTGACGAACGTCTGATTGAATTGAATGACAAGATTGAATTAGTCTATTCGCCTGTTGCCGATGTGAAGGAATTTCCACACAACGTAGATGTTACGTTAGTTGAAGGCGCAGTTTCCAACAACGAAAATGAAGAAATGGCGCACATTATTCGGCGTAATTCAAAATACGTGCTGGCATTCGGCGACTGCGCAACAACAGGAAATGTTACGGCAATGCGAAATCAATATATTCCATCGGAATTATTGCATCGCAGCTATGATGAGCTGGCAACTATTAAAAATGCAATTCCCGGCGATCAAATTATTTCACGATTACTGCCGAAAGCGACTCCATTGCACAATGTAATTCGAGTGGATGCATTTTTACACGGCTGCCCGCCTACGCCGGATGAAATATGGTTTGCGATTACAGAATTACTGAACGGGAGAATTCCAAAATTTTCAAAACAATTTTTACGGTACGGTTGAGATTTTTAAGCAAGAAGGTAAAAGAGATATGTTAGAAGTGAGATGGTTGTATAGTTGATAAAAAAAATCTGAAAATTGAATACTGATTACTGAAAGTTAAATTATGTCTGAGATAATTACAATAGAACCTGTGACCAGAATAGAAGGTCATGCAAAAATTACAGTCCATTTGAACGATGCCGGCGAAGTTGAAGACGCGCGATTTCATGTGAATGAATTTCGCGGATTTGAAAAATTTTGCGAAGGGCGTTTAGTATGGGAAATGCCCGGAATTACTTCCCGTATTTGCGGAATTTGTCCGGCGTCGCACTTTGTTTCATCGGCAAAAGCAGGCGATGAAATTCTTTCCATCGGAATTCCTCCGACCGCGGAAAAATTGCGGCGCTTAATGACTCTTGCGCAATGGGTTCAATCGCACGCGCTTTCGTTTTTCCATTTATCGTCGCCGGATTTTTTGCTTGGCTTCGATTCTAATCCGGCAAAAAGAAATATTTTCGGTCTTGTTGAACACGACAAAGAATTTGCGAAACGTGGAATTCGTCTTCGCAAGTTCGGTCAAGAAATTATTGAAATGCTTGGCGGCAGAAAAATTCACGTTCCGTGGGCGGTTGCAGGCGGCGTTCGCCAGCCGTTAGAAAAACATGAACAGGAAAAAATTCTCTCGTGGTTTCCCGAAGTAAAAGAAACCGCACTGATGGCGATTGAAACTCTGAAAAAAATCCACGTTACGTTTGAAAAAGAAATTCCAAGTTTCGGAAATTTTCATTCGCTCTATATGGGACTTGTCGGCGAAAAAGGAGAATTAGAATATTACGGCGGCACGCTGCGAGTGATGGATAGCTCCGGTAATATTATTGCCGACAAGTTGGATTCGCGCAAGTATTATGAATATTTCGGCGAAGCAAGCGAATCGTGGACGTATTTAAAGTTTCCGTATTACAAACCTCTTGGCTATCCCAAAGGAATGTACCGCGTTGGTCCGCTGGCTCGCTTGAATATTTGCGATTATATCGAAACTCCGCTTGCAGAGCAAGAACGAAAATTATTCAAACAACTTGCCGGAAATGTCGGCGCTGTGAATAATTCATTTTATTTCCATTATGCGCGTTTAATAGAAGTATTGTTTGCAGTAGAAAAAATTGAAGAACTTATGCACGACCCGGAAATTCTCGGCTTGCATGTTCGCGCAAAAGCAGAAATCAATCAATTGGAAGGCGTTGGCGCATCGGAAGCGCCGCGCGGAACATTGTTCCATCATTATTGGGTTGATGAAAATGGCGTGTTGAAAAAAGTTAACCTGCTTATTGCAACATCGCAAAATAATCTTGCAATGAACCGAACTGTTCGACAGTTGGCAATGCAATTTATAGAGAATAAGAAAATTACCGAAGGAATTCTCAATCGCTTGGAAGCGGGAATCAGGTGTTTTGATCCGTGTTTAAGCTGTTCAACGCACGCCGTCGGACAAATGCCGCTTCTTGTTGAGTTGTATAATTCAAACGGAAATATCATTGATTCAAAAGCCAGAACTTGAAATGAACGGATTTATAAATTTAGAAGAACACGAACACTCATAATATTCATCATATTTCTTTCAGAAAGAAAGGATAACAATATGAAAACTGTATTCCCTGACAGCGTTGATGAAGTAGAAGTTGGAGAGATTGCATATCAAGATACAATGATCGACGCCGCCAAGCAGATTCTTAAAAAGTACGACTGCGATGCAACGCGTTTAATGGATATTCTCATCGACACCCAATCAGAATTTGGACATATTCCGCCGCTCATCACTTCTGAAATTTCGCGCGCTCTAAATATTTCTATCGTAGATATAGAGCAGACGCTTTCATTTTATCATTTTTTCTCTACCAAGCCGACCGGTAAATATACAATCTATTTGAATAACAGCGTTGTTGCCAATATGATGGGGCGCGAAGATGTTGCGCGTACTTTTGAACGCGAGGCTGGCTGCAAGTTCGGACAGGTATCTCCCGATGGTTTAATAGGATTATTTTCAACTTCGTGTATCGGAATGAGCGACCAAGAACCCGCTGCGCTTATAAACGGAAAAGTTTTTTGCCGGCTTACGCCGTTTCGTGTAAAAGAAATTGTTCGCGACTTAAAGGCAGGAGAAGATATAGATGAAATTATGGTCGAGGGTTTAGGAGACGGCGCAAACGCTTTGCCGGAAATTTATTCAATGGTACAAAATAACATTCGCAAAAAAGGGGCAATTCTTGCCGACGGCTATAAATCTGGCGAAGCATTAAAAAAAATTGTGAAGATGAAACCCGAAGAAGTTATTACGGAAATAAAACTCTCCAATATTCGTGGACGCGGAGGCGCTGGTTTTCCGACCGGAATGAAATGGGAAATTTGCAGAAACACAGAAAGCGATGAAAAATTTATTTTCTGCAACGCCGATGAAGGGGAACCGGGAACATTTAAGGACCGCGTAATTTTAACAGAATATCCAAAAATGCTGATGGAAGGAATGGCTGTTGCGGGGTATGCAGTCGGGGCTAGAGAGGGAATTTTATATGTCCGCTATGAATACAAATATTTACAGCAGTATTTAGAAAAAATAATTGAAGGCGGAAAGAAAAAAAATTATCTCGGAAAAAATATTCAGGGAAAAGAAGGATTTAATTTTGACATTCGAATTCAATTTGGAGCCGGAGCGTACGTTTGCGGCGAAGAATCTGCGCTGATTGAATCTGCTGAAGGCAAGCGCGGCGAACCGCGCGACCGTCCACCTTTTCCTGTGGAAAGCGGATATCTTGGAAAACCGACAATTGTAAATAATGTTGAAACGCTGTGTTCGATTGTAAAAATAATTAACAACGGCTCTCCATGGTACCGCTCTATGGGAACAAAAGAATCGAGCGGTACAAAAGTTCTCAGCATTTCCGGCGATTGTAAATATCCCGGAGTGTATGAAATTGAGTGGGGATTTTCCGTGAATGATGTGCTTGAAATGGTCGGAGCTGCAGATGTGCAAGCAGTTCAAGTCGGAGGTCCTTCGGGAACTATTATCGCTCCGAATGAATTTTCACGAACATTAAGCTATACAGATTTATCAACCGGCGGTTCGCTAATTATTTTCAACAAGCAGAGAGATTTGTTGAAAGATGTTGTTTTGAATTTTGTAAACTTTTTTATTGACGAGTCGTGCGGTTCTTGTACAACGTGCCGAAATATTCCTGTGTTTTTACGGCAGAAATTGGAAAAAATATTAAACGCGCGCGGCGTTCAGAAAGATATTGATGAAATTATAGATTGGGCAAAATGCTTAAAGGCAAGCCGATGCGGACTTGGACTTACAGCGGCAAATCCTATTGTTACAAGCATCAAGAACTTTCGCGCGCTATACGATAAAAAAATTCAACACGGCAAAGATTATGATTCATATTTCGATATGCCTTCTTCTGTAAAAGAATCGTGCGATGCTGTTGGGCGTGTTCCAAATATTTATTGAGAAAAAAACAGATGTTGAAATCCACTACTAAATAATGAGGCGTATGTATGACGACAAATGTTATAAAATTTATTATGGATGGGAAAGAGTATCTTGCGCAGTCGGGTAAATATATTATTGAAGTTGCGCGCGAAAGCGGAATATTTATTCCAACATTGTGCAATATTCCCGGTATTAAACCGCGCGGCGCATGCAGAATGTGTACTGTAAATGTTAACGGACGTTTTATGACCGCCTGTACTACGCCGATTTCTGAAGGAATGGAAGTAAAAACAAATACTCCCGATTTGCAGGACTTGCGTAAAGCGATTCTGGAAATAATGTTTGTTGAAGGAAATCATATTTGTCCGGTGTGCGAAAAAAGCGGAAGCTGCGATCTTCAAGCTCTTGCGTACCGGTATCAAATATTAGTGCCGCGCTTCCCGTATCAATTTCCTGTGCGAACATTAGATGCAAAAAATCCGATAATTTTAAAAGATCATAATCGCTGCATTTTGTGTAAACGCTGCATTCGCGCAATTAAAGATTCGCAAGGAAGAAGTTTTTTTGCATTCCATAAGCGCGGACATAAAATTGAAATCAGCATTGATCACACAATGGATAATTTGTTAACGGAAGAAATTGCTCAGCGTACTGTAGAAATTTGTCCAACCGGCGCGCTGCTGAAAAAAGAATACGGATACCGCATTCCGATTACTAACAGAAAATATGAACGCACGCCTATAGGCGCGGATATTGAACAAACTTCTATGGAGGCATAGCATGGAAAAGAAAAAACCTCTTGTCGCTACAACATCGTTAGCAGGGTGTTTCGGTTGTCACATGTCCATTCTAGATATTGACGAACGCATTCTGAATCTTATTGAACTTATAGATTTTGATAAATCGCCGATTAACGATATTAAAAAATTTTCCGGCTACTGCGATATTGGAATTATTGAAGGCAGCTGCTGTAACAGCGAAAATGTGCATACGTTAAGAGAATTTAGAAAAAATTGCCGCGTGCTGATTTCTCTCGGCGAATGCGCAATTATGGGAGGAATCCCCGCAATGCGCAACGGCATTCCTATTAAAGAATGTATTGAAGAATCGTATCTTAACAGCCCTTCTGTTAAGGGGCATAATACGGAAATGATTCTTCCAAACGATCCTGAACTTCCCATGCTGTTAGACCGCGTCTATCCAAGCCACGATATTGTGAAAATAGATTATTTTATTCCGGGATGTCCGCCGCGTGCAGATTTAATTTACAATACGCTTGCTGCTTTTGTTACAGGAAACGATGCAAAAATTCCGTATGAAGTATTGAAATACGATTAAAAAATTTTTTTTTGAATATAATGAGTCGGAGCTAATTATGTCGCAGAAAATAACAATAGAACCCGTAACTCGCGTTGAAGGACACGGAAAAGTTACAATCCATTTAGATGATGCCGGAAATGTTGTTCGCACTCGGCTGCACATTGTAGAATTTCGCGGATTTGAAAGATTTGTTCAAGGCAGACCGTACTGGGAAGCTCCGGTGTTAGTTCAGCGGTTATGCGGAATTTGTCCTGTAAGCCATCATCTTGCCGCGGCAAAGGCGCTGGATGTGCTTGTAGGAGTAGGATACGGACTTTCTCACACTGCGGAAAAAGTTCGCCGCTTAATGCATTATGGGCAAATTTTTCAATCGCATGCGCTTCATTTTTTTCATCTTGCATCGCCAGATTTACTTTTTGGTTTAGATGCGGATCCGAGAGCGCGAAATATTGTAAATGTTGCGCGAGTAAATAAAGAATTAGCAGTGCAGGGAGTTCTTATGCGCAAGTTCGGGCAAGAAATAATTCAAGCGACATCCGGGAAAAAAATTCACGGTATCGGCGCTATTCCGGGCGGCGTCAATAAAAATCTTACGGAAGAAGAACGCGATACGTTTTTAAAAGGTGAAAATCCGATGAATGCAGACGCTATGGTTGCTTGGGCTGAATCGGCAATTGATTTTTTCAAAAAATATTACAAGAAAAATAAAAATTTTATTGATACGTTTTCAAATTTTCCGTCTAATCACTTAAGTTTGGTACGTAAAGACGGCGCATTGGATTTCTATCACGGCGTTATTCGTGCTGTTGATTGCGAAGGGAAAACTATTCTGCATGATATTGATTATCAAGAATATTACAATTTCATACACGAAGAAGTCCGCTCTTGGAGTTATATGAAATTTCCATATATCGCTGAAATCGGCGAAAACGGCGGATGGTATCGCGTTGGTCCCTTGGCGCGATTAAATACGTGTAATTTTATTCCTACTCCGCTGGCGCAGAAAGAATTTGAAGAATATAAAGCTATTACCGGCGGAAAGCCGAATAATATGTGTATGCATACGCACTACGCGCGCTTAATAGAACTGCTTCACGCCGCTGAAATGATTCGTGAATTACTCAACGATTCCGAGTTGCAAGGCAATGAACTTGTGCGTAAAGGGGAAAAAAAGTTTGAAGGCGTCGGCGTTATTGAAGCCCCGCGCGGAACATTATTTCATCATTACAAAATAAATGAAAACGACCAAATTGTAATGGCAAATTTAATTGTTTCTACAACAAATAATAACGAGCCGATGAATCGCGCAGTAAATTATGTTGCAAAAAGCCAACTTTCAGGAAAAAAAGAAATCACAGAGCCGATGATGAATGCAATTGAAGTCGCAATTCGCGCCTATGATCCGTGCTTAAGCTGCGCAACGCACGCGCTTGGAGAAATGCCGCTCGAAATTTCTTTATTTAATTCACACGAACAACTTATAGATTGTAAAAAGAAGTAGTGAAAAAAATTTTGGTATATGGTTATGGAAATCCAGGACGCAGCGACGACGGTTTAGGAAACGAATTTGTTTCGGCAATTGACAACTGGTGTAAAGAAAACAATATTCACAACATAACTACTGATTCTAATTATCAACTAAATATTGAAGATGCATCTGCAATTTCAAACTACGATACGGTCGTGTTTGTTGATGCGTCAAAAGCCGATATCGAATCATTTCATCTGAATACAATAACGCCGGAAGTAAAGGAAACATTTACTACTCATTCATTATCTCCTGAAACGCTAGTGGCTCTTTGTGTTGAACTATACCATTCAACGCCCCGTGTATATCTGCTTCAAATAAAGGGGTACAATTGGGATTTAGGCGAAGGAATTTCAGAAAAAGCAAAAAAAAATTTGGAACACTCTTTATTGTACTTTCAAACAACAATGATAAATCAATTATAAAAAGGGCATCTCGAAAAACTCACAAACAGGGTGTTGAAAAACTCTTTTGTTAGCCACGAATCACACGAATTGAAGATACAGTTCTTTATTTATGAGTCAAAAACAGAATATCCTAAAATTGTTTTCGTGAAATTCGTGGCAGATTTTTCCTTTTTCAACAGCTTGTTAGGAGTTGCGTTTGTACAAATGTAGAACGATGGTTGAATTGTGAAAACCTTCATTATATAAAAGGATATACTTAGAAAATGGGGACTGTTATTTCTGAACAAGCAGATAAAAATCTTTGGAAAGCATTTCATACATTGGTACATTATATTCATCAATGGATATATTCTACAAAGGAGAAACTTTGACATTAGGTACAACATATCTTGGAATGCAGATGCGGAATCCGGTAATCGTTGGCAGTTCAAAATTAACGGCGAAACCGGAAGATATCCGTAAATGTTCTGAAGCAGGCGCGGGCGCCGTTGTGCTTCGTTCGTTGTTTGAAGAACAAATAATTTCTGAATTAGAAGCAAGTTCGTATGCCGATTCATCGTACAAATGGGAGCCGAGAATTAAAGAATTTGTAAAGAAAATTTCTAAAGATAACGGCATTTATGATTATCTTCGTTTAATTGAAATTGCAAAAGCTCAAAATCCAATTCCCATTATTGCCAGCATCAACTGTATTTCGCTTTCAAATTGGTCTGCATTTGCAAAACGGATTGAAGATGCGGGAGCCGATGCGTTGGAACTCAACATTTCGTATTTACCTGCCGATGAAAAAATTTCTGCCGACGAGATTGAAAAAATATATTGCGATATTGTAAAACAAGTTGTTCGCTTTGTTCACATTCCTGTTGCGGTTAAAATTGGAGCAAATTTTACTAATATTGTTCGATTTTGTTCGCAGTTGTCGAAATCCGGCGCACAGGGCGTAGTGGTGTTTAATCGCTATTTTCAACCGGATATGGATATTGACAAATTTACTGTTACATCAACAAATTTTATCAGCGCGCTGCAAGAATCTCTTTATACGCTTCGCTATGTTTCTCTGCTTTCAAAAAAAATAAAATCTGAAATTTCTGCATCAACCGGAATTCATGATGGGAAATCTGTAATTAAGCAATTGTTGGTAGGAGCGCAATCTGTACAAATTTGCTCCGCATTGTATAAATATGGTATTCCATTTATCGAAACAATTCTTCAAGATATTCGATTGTGGATGAAACGGCATAAATATGAATCCGTTGAAGAATTTCGCGGTATAATTTTAAAACAACAGGAAAATATTGATTCGTTCGATCGCTTGCAGTACATAGTACGAGATTTTGAAGAACGAAAAATTTCTTAATATTTTATTTGCACGTCAACATGTCTAATGAACTTAATATATTATTAGTTACCGCCGCTTCTGTGGCTTTTTTCCATACGCTGCTCGGACCCGACCACTATATTCCATTTATCGCAATGTCGAAAGCAGGAAAATGGTCAAAATGGAAAACCGCGTGGGTTACAATTCTCTGCGGAATCGGTCATGTGGGAAGCACAATTGTTTTAGGATTTATTGGAATTTTTTTTGGCTACACCGTGTTTCATTTTGAACATCTTGATTCCTATCGCGGCGATGTTGCCGGATGGCTTCTTATTATTTTCGGATTGTTTTATACAGCTTGGGGAATTCGCCGGGCTTTATTAAATAAACCTCATACGCACACTCATCTTAATACCGATGGAACGATAGAAATTCATTCGCACGGTCATGAAGGAGAACATATTCACGAAACACATTCATCGGCAATGAGAATATGGATTATTTTTACAATCTTTGTTTTTGGTCCGTGTGAGCCGTTGATTCCGGTAATTATGTATCCGGCGGCGCTCGGTTCGCTTATGGATGTTGTTTTGGTCAGCGCATTGTTTAGTATTATTACAATTGGAACAATGCTTGCGGTCGTGTTCA
Source organism: uncultured Chitinophagaceae bacterium (assembly GCA_964463935.1). Taxonomy (GTDB): domain Bacteria; phylum Bacteroidota; class Ignavibacteria; order UBA10030; family UBA8401; genus JACFMZ01. The sequence goes on from CAYXEE010000062.1 coordinate 9,259, forward strand.
GCGCGTTGTACGGACTTTCATTTGTTCCTATAAAAAAAGTGGAACATTACAGCCACGCGCTTGGCGGCTTTGCTATTTTTATGTGCGGTATTGCGGTGCAATTTTTAGGATTGTAAAATTGTATGCACGAACTTTCCATTGCAGAAAATATTGTTGAAATAATTCATCAATATGTTGAAGTTGAAAAATTGCCCCTTGTCCGCTCTGTCTCTGTAGATGTTGGAACTTTTTCCGGCGTTGTTCCGGATTCATTAGAATTTTCTTTTCAAGCTATTACCGCACAAACGCCGCTTGAAAAATCGTTCCTAAAAATGAATATCATTCCATTCAAAATTCTTTGCAGCAAATGCAGCAAAGAAATTGAAAATGATGATGGAATTGTTTTGTGCAGCGAATGCGGAAGTTTGAATACAAAAATTATTTCAGGAAAAGAACTGCACGTAAAAGAAATTGAAGTTTTAGATTCTCTAAAGGAATTTGTATGAACATTGTAACTGTGGAACGCAAAGTTCTTGAAAAGAACGACGATATTGCAAAACATAATCGTGAATTATTTTCTCATCATCATTTGTTTGTTGTTAATCTGGTTAGTTCTCCGGGTTCAGGTAAAACTAGTCTGTTAGAACAT